>JANWHI010000132.1 GCA_025450495.1 Candidatus Dormiibacter sp.
CGAGGCCGACCGGGTGTCCGCCGAGGCCCATGTCGACCGAGGCGTTGACCCGGCGGCCACGCTGCGCGACTTCGCTGAGCGGGCGGCCGGCGATTTCGATGCCGTTGCTCACCGATTGGTGCACGGCGGGCCCTCGGTGCGCAGCGCGACCATGGTCGATGACGCGGTGCGCCGGCGACTTGACGATGCGGCAAAGCTGGCACCGCTGCACGTGCCGGCCGCGCTGGAACTCCTCGACACCGCCCGAGAGACCATCGACCGCCCCCAGGTCGTCTGCGTGGACACCGCGTTCCATGCCGCCATGCCTGAGCACGCCACCACCTACGCAATTCCCTCGGAGTGGCGGCGGCGGGGGGTGCGCCGCTACGGGTTCCATGGGCTTTCCTACGCGTGGTCGAGCCGGCGTTGCGCCCAGCTGCTGGAACGCCCGCTTGACGGGCTCCAGATGGTCATCGCCCATATCGGGGCAGGAGTCTCCGCGTGCGCCGTCCGCGGCGGTCACAGCGTCGATACCAGCATGGGCTTCACCCCGCTCGAGGGTGCGGTCATGGCGATGCGCAGTGGGTCGGTGGATCCGGGTGCGCTGCTCTGGTTGCAGCAGGTGCACGGAGTCAGCACCGGCGACATGAACACTGCGCTGGAACACCGCAGCGGCTTGCTCGCGCTGTCGGGGAGGGTGGACTTTCGCGAGATCGAGCGTGCCGCCGAGGTTGGTGACATCGCCTGCGCGGCCGCGCTCGACGTCTACATCCACTCCCTGAGCCGGGTCATCGGAGGATTGGCGACCTCCCTCGATCGCCTCGACGTCCTCGTCTTCACCGGGGGAGTGGGCGAGCACTCGACGCTGGTGCGGACGCGCGTCTGCCGTCGCTTGACGCTGCTCGGTGTGCCCGGCGTCCTCGACCACGCAACCGGCGACGCTGTCATCTCGCGGCGCGGCGGTGGGCCGGCCGTGGCGGTGGTGACGGCCCGAGAGGACGCCGAGATGGCTCGGGAGGCGCGTCGGACCCTGCGCGGGTGACACCGCCCCCGCTGGCGCTGTCCGACGCCGCCCGGCTCCACGACGAGCTGGTGGTGTCTATAGCGATCGCCAAGGTCGAAGGGCCCATCGTCATCCGGCCGTTGGGCTCTGGTTCGCGGAACCAGAGTTGCCGACGCTATGGGCATACACCGGAATCCGGCACCACCCACTGAGGAGATCACCATGCGGAGCAAGCAACGATCGGACATGCCAGCCGTCGAAGAGATCCCGTTGATCGCAGTCGGGTTCGTGGTCGCAACGGTGGCCATGGCGACTGCCACCGCACTGCTGTGGACCGTGCGCGGCGTCCTCCGCGTGACCGGATTAGACCGTCCCAGCGCCACAGTTCGTCGTCGCACGGCATAGCACCGCCCGTCAGCGCCGAGTGGGAAGCGATCTCGGATCGCATCCCCCGGCGTCGTTGGCCCCGTGCGCGAGTGACCGTGCGACCCGGGTCGACACGGCGAGTGGGATGAGACGCTGGCGCAACGATCCATAGCGACCCACGCGCCCAAAGCTTGGAGCCGGTCACATCCCTGACGGGCCAAAGTGCAGTGCATCCGGGGACCATCGGCACTGGTCACAACCGCCAACTCCGATGAGACTGAAGGCCATGATGACGCACAATCCCAAGACAGCGCGGGCACGACAGCAGCCCGAGCTGGCCGTGAGCCTCGTTCCCGCGCCCGACGCCGTGCGGGAGACCGCCATCTCGACGGTGATCCTCGCGGGCGATCGTGCGTGGAAGCTGCGCAAACCGGTGGCGTACCCATTTCTCGACCAGCGGAGTGTCAGCGAGCAACGGCGGCTCTGCGAGCGCGAGGTCGAATTGAACTCTCGGCTTGCCCCCGATGTCTACCTCGGCGTCGTCGATGTCGAGGACCCGGCAACCGGCGCCATGCGCCCCGCCACGCTGATGCGTCGCATGCCGGATAGCCGGCGATTGTCGGCGCTGATCGCCCAAGGCCAGGATGTTCGGCATGAGCTGCGCGAGATCGCCCGCATGATGGCGACGTTTCACCTCAGCGCTACCTGCGGACGCCACGTCGCCGCCGCTGGTGAACCGAAAGCCGTCGCCAAACGTTGGCGCGACGTGCTGACCACCCTGGCGCGCTTCGCCGGCACAGTCCTCGACAGCGCCATCGTTGATACGGTCGGCGGCCTTGCAGAGGAGTACATCGCCGGACGCGGCGCGTTGTTCGCGCAACGGATCGCCACCGACAAGGTGGTCGACGGCCACGGTGATCTTCTCGCCGACGACATCTTCTGCGTCAACGATGGCCCGGCCATCATCGATTGCCTGGAGTTCAGCGACGAGTTGCGCTATTGCGACGTCCTCTGCGATGTGGCGTCCCTGGCCATGGACTGCGAGCGCCTCGGCCATGACGAGCTGGGCGACTACTTCCTTCGCGAATACACCAGCCATACGGCTGACTCGTTCCCCTCCAGCCTCGCCGACCATTACATCGCCTATAGGGCGGTGGTACGGTGCGAGGTGGCCTGCCTCCGTCACGAACAGGGCGCAGCCGACGCGCAGGTGCAGGCTCAGCTGTTGCTCACCATCGCCCTCCGCCACCTGGTACGGAGTCGGGTGATGTGGGTGCTCATTGGCGGTCCGCCCGGTATGGGCAAGTCGACCCTCGCAGCCGGCGTCGCCGACGCGCTCGGGTGGACGGTGCTGCGCAGCGACGAGGTCCGCCGCGAGTTGGCCAGTGGATCATTGCACGGCACGTCAGAGTGGCTGTCTGACCACTTCTCGCCTGACAAGCGGGACAGCGTCTACCTCGAGATTATCCGTCGTGCTGAGATGCTCGGTGGCATGGGCGAATCGGCGATCATGGACGCCACCTGGTCTTCGGCGCGACTACGCGCGGTCGCCGGTGAAGCGGCACGCAGCGCGCATTGCACGCTCATCGCCCTGCGCTGTGACGCTCCGACCCACGTGGCCGAGCACAGGGTGGCCCGTCGCATCGCTGCGGGAACGGACATCTCGATGGCCACCGTCGCCATAGCCCGGCGGATTAGCGACTCTTTCGAACCCTGGCCCGCGGCAGTGGTGATCAGCACCGGCGAACCGGTCGCGGAGGCCCTGACACAAGCGGTCAGGGCGATCGGCGCTGGCAGCGCACGACCCCCGGGCCACGCTGAACTCAGCGGAGACCTACCCGACCGGAGAAGAGCGTCATGACCATGGGGAGCCGAGTTCGTTGGGGGTTGACGCTTCTCACTGCTCCGTAGCCCTCGGCGCATGCACGGAGGATCCACATGAATACCGTCCCCGTCAGACGCGGCATACGCCTGCCTCGATCCGCAACCATGCAGCTGGCGGTGGCAGTTGCCGGGCTCGCGACCGGCGGCGTCTGCCGCCTTCTCAGCCTGGCCGGCCCCGCGAATGTGTTATGGGCGATCACCGCGGCGGTGGCCCTGGTGCCGGCGACGATCTCGATGGCACGCGACCTCCTTCGGCGCCGCACAGGGGTTGACATCGTCGCGGTCTTGGCGCTGCTCGGCAGTCTCGTTGTCGGAGAGTACCTAGCCGGGGCAGTCATCGCCCTCATGCTCGCCACCGGCCGTGAGCTCGAAGCCCGGGCATCGGCGAGGGCGCGCCGGGAGCTGACCGCACTGCTCGATCGAGCGCCCACCGTGGTCCACCGCCTTGAGGGTGACGTGCTCACGACGGCCCCCATCGAGGATGTGCGGCCCGGCGACGTGCTGCTCGTCGCACCCGGCGAAGTGGTGCCGGTGGACGGGCTGCTGGCGAGTGCCACCGCCGACCTCGACGAATCGGCGCTCACCGGAGAGGCAGCATTGGTGGAACGCGCGCAGGGCGACACCGTGCGCAGCGGCGGCGTCAATGCCGGTGCGGCATTCCGCCTGCGTGCCACCACAGCTGCGGAGGAGAGCACCTATGCCGGCATCGTCCGGCTGGTGCGCCAGGCGCAGAGTTCGCGCGCGCCGCTGGTGCGGGTGGCGGACCGCTTCGCTCTCTGGTTCGTGCCGCTGACGATTGGGCTGGCGGCACTCGCCGGTATCCTCGCCCGCGACCCGGTTCGCGCGGTGGCTGTCCTGGTCGTGGCCACGCCCTGCCCGCTCATCCTCGCCGCGCCCGTCGCGCTGGTCGGAGGCATGTCGCGCGCCGCACGACGCGGCGTCGTGGTCAAGGGTGGGGCGGCGCTCGAGACCCTGGGACGTGCCGACGTGCTGCTCTTCGACAAGACGGGAACCCTCACCGAGGGCCGGGCGCGCCTCGCCGACATCGAGACGGATGGGAGCATGGACGCGAACGAGGTTCTGCGCCTCGCTGCGTCCCTGGATCAGATCTCCACACACGCGCTCGCCCGTCCGATCGTGCATGCAGCACGGGACCAGGGTCTTCAGCTGACGGTGCCCGATGACATGCACGAGGACGCCGGCAGGGGCGTGCGTGGCATCGTCGACAACCACCGCGTGATGATCGGGCGCGCCAGCTACGTGGTCGGGGGCGGCACGGTGCCGGTCTGGGTGGAGCGCGTACGCAGACGCACCGCCTACGAGGGCCTGGCCAATGTGTTCGTCAGCGTCGACGGCGCCCTGGTCGGAGCCATGGTGCTCGAGGACCCGCTCCGGCCGGATGCCGGGCGCGCCGTGGCACGCCTGCGCAAGGCGGGGATTCACCGGCTTGTGATGGTCACCGGTGATCATCCGGATGTGGCGCAGTCAGTTGCGTCGGCGATCGGGGTCGACGCGGTCTTTGCGGAGCGCAGTCCCGCTGAGAAGGTCGAGGTGGTCCGTCTCGAACGCCACAGAGGCACCGTCGTCATGGTCGGCGACGGCGTCAACGACGCGCCGGCACTGGCCTCAGCCGATGTCGGCGTGGCCATGGGCGTGCGCGGCGCCACGGCGTCGTCGGAGGCAGCGGACGTCGTGCTCATGGTGGATCGAATTGATCGACTCGCGGAAGCGGTGCAGATCGCCCGCCGCTCCCGTCGCATCGCGCTGCAGAGCATCGCTGCCGGCATGGGGCTCTCGCTGGTCGCGATGGGTGCGGCCGCGTTGGGCTGGCTGGTACCGGTTGTGGGAGCCGTCGTGCAGGAGGCCATCGACGTCGCGGTGATTGTCAACGCGCTGCGCGCCCACAGCGGCCTCGGCCAGCCGCCACCGCCCGAAGCGGCAGTTGTTGCGGGGCGCCGGATCATCGATGCGCACCCCGCGCTCCGGCGCGGAACCGCTGAGCTCAGGCGCCTCGCCGATCAACTTGGACGCATACCCCCGGCAATCGCTCGCGCTCACCTCGAAGAGGCGCGCCGCTTCATCGCCGGCGAGCTGCTCCCCCATGAGTTGGAAGAGGAGCAAGACCTCTTTCCGGTCATCGGCTCCTACATCGGGGGCGAGGACGCCGTGGTGGCCGCACGCCGGGAGCACGCTGAGGTGTCGCACCTCGCTCGAGTCCTCGATGGCATGGTGGACAGTCTCGACCCAGCCGGACCAAGCGACGATGACGTGGTGGGGCTGCGGCGCGTTCTCTACAGCCTGTACGCAGTTCTGAGCCTGCACCGCGCCGGCGA
>JANWHI010000133.1 GCA_025450495.1 Candidatus Dormiibacter sp.
AATGTAAGGGCGCCATCACGCGGGACACCGGCGAGCGCGCCGACCAGGCCGATGCGGCGCCAGATGCCTCGAATCGTGCGGGGGCGCAGGAACCAGGATGCGAAGAGGGCCAGCGGGACGAGCACCGCCGCCGCGCCGATGGCGCCGCGAGTCACAAGGGTGGCCGGGCCGCCGCCGCCGGGGAGGCTGGTGGTCGGTCCCGGGTGGTTGCGCTGGTTCGGGTTGGCGGTCGGCGCCGCCGAGGCGCTGCCGCGCGGGCCGGGCGGCGGGGTGGCGGCGCCGTTGCGGCCAAAGGGCCTGTAGTCGCCGGCGATTGACGGCGGCGTGGGCTCGAAGGGGATCCACCCGTAGCTGGGGAAGTACGCCTCGACCCAGGTGTGCGCGTCGTTGCTGGTCACCTGCCAGATCGACTCGGCATCGACGCCGTGAGCCGCGGAGTTGGGGGTGATGCCCGGACCGTAGCCGTTGACCAGGCGAGAGGGGATGCCGACGGCGCGCAGCATCGCTCCCATCGCGGTGGCGAAGTACTGGCAGTAGCCCTGGTGGCTGGTGGTCAGGAAATACGTGACCGGCCACATGCCGCTGCCCGCCGGTGGCTGGGGTGGGGTGAGCGTGTAGCGGAACAGCTTGGGATCGCGCAGCTTGCTCTCGATGGCAGTCGCGGCGTCGTACGCGTTGGTGGTGGTCCGTGTCCACTGGGCGGCCAGGGTGCGGATCACCGCCGCGCCACCGCCGCTGTCCTCGGACAGCTGCAGGAAGCCGTCGCGCGCGATGAACGAGGGGTACGTGCCGCCCGCGCTGCGCAGCTGGGCCGTGGTTGCCGACGACTGCGTTGCGGTCACCACGAACGAGGAGCCGGCGAGCTGCTGCACGCCGGTGACGGTGTCGACGGTCAGCAGCTGACCACCGGCGCCTGGTTGCACCAGCCCGCTCGCCCGGGCCGCGACCGTCGTCGCCTCAGGCTCGCCGGGGAAGGGCAGCACATTGACCCCCGAGGTGTCGTTGCTGACGCTGACGCTTGCGGTCACGGTCTGTTGCTGGGCGCCGACGCCGCCGTCCGCGACCGAGCGATCGCGGGGAATCGCGCCCGGGTCGACGACCTCCTGGGCGAAGTCACCGTTGTTGAGCGCGCTCTCGTCGGGGAGCCAGTTGCCGGCGTCGAATACGCCGTCGGTGGCCATCTGCAGGTACAGGCCGGACAACGTGCTGGACCGATAGGTCAGCACCGGGGCGTCGGCCAGTGTCAATGCGCCGCCTGGGATGGTTGAGGGGCTGAACCGCACCGTCCCCGAGGAGATGCCGGTCCCGCCCGGCGAGGTGCCGGCCCCGCTGCCGCCGTGCGATCCGCCGAAACCGAAGAGTCGGCCGGAGACGTCGGTGCTGGTGACCGGGGGGAGGACCAGGGCAAGCAACACGATGAGCACGCCCCCCGCCGCCGCCGCGGTGGCAAAGCGTCCATCCGTCCCGGGCAGCACCCCGACGCGGCGCTGCAACCAGCTGTCGTTGAGCCGCTCGAGGTGCACCGCGGCGATGACCATGATCGCGGCCACCGCCGTGACTGTCGCCGCCAGGCCCACGTGGGTCGCGTCCGGCGCGTTGATGACAGTGACGGCAAGAACGGCCCAGCCCGGCGCCGTGGCCAGCGCCCCGCGCCGCTCGCGCACCGCGAACCATGCGGTCCATGCGCCACACACCCAGAGCAGTGCGCTGAGGCTGACGTTGAACTGCCACGCGTCGTTGCCGAGCAGTCCCGTCGTCGCTGCTCCCGCGTACTGCCCGATCAGGTGAAGGATGCCACCAGGTGGCGTCGCCGGCCGCGTCCGCAAGGTTGTCGGCAGGAGGGTTGCGAACAGGAGCAGTGGGGTTGAGAGCAGCGCCAGCCTTCGCGGCATGTGGCCGTGCGCCAGGACCACCGCCTCGACCGCACCAGCGATGCCCACCAGCACCGCCGACGGCGACGCTTCGATCCAGCCGCCGGAGAGCACCGTCCAGCCGGTGGCGGCGAGTAGGACCATGGCCAGCACTGTGGTGCTCGACGAGCGCACCGACCGGGGACGCGAACCGGCCGAAAGGGTCGCGACGCTCATGTTCAGTCGCCGGCGGCGCGCGCCCTCTCACCGCTGCCGAGCACGTCGCCGCGCCGCACCAGCCACCAGTCCAGCGCCAGGCGCCACGCGGCGGGGATGCGCATCGGTGGCCCCGGTGCACCGAACGACGAGGTCTCGAGCATGACGGCGAGGTGTCTCTGCCCGCGGCTGCCGGCGTCGACAAGCGCCTCGACCCACGCGGGATCGCGATCCGCCGTGACCACCACCATGCCACCGCGGCCGCGCCAGCCGTCACCGTGGCGGCTGATCACGTGCGCCAGCGGTGCGGAACCGTCGTTGCGTGCGGTCGCCAGGAAGTCGAGCAGCAGCATGCGCTGCGCCTCACCGCGGCCGGCGCCGAAGCCGCGCATCTGCGAGTCGTTGGTGATCAGCCCGACCGCCTGGCCACGACGCGCCACCGCGTGCACGATCGAGGCTGCGATCGAGATCGCGTACTCCAGCGACGACTCCGGCGCATCGCCGTAGTGCACGCGGGCGCGGAGGTCGAGGATGACCAGCAGGTCGGCGCTGTGCCTGGTGTCGTAGGTGCGGCTCATCAATCGCCCGGTGCGCGCGGTCGATGCCCAGTGAATGCGGCTCATGCCATCGTGGGGGTCGTAGTCACGCACCGACGACACCTCGGGCGGCACGTCGACAGCCTTGCCTCGGCGCATGTCGCCGGCGCCGTTACCGCTCCACAGAGGACCGATGTCCTCGAGCGGATGCAATGCCGGATAGACGATCACCTCGCTGCGCGACGCCACGCGCACGGTGCGGCTGAACAAGCCGAATGGATCGCCGACGCGCGCCTCGAGGGGACCGAAGCGATGCCGGCCCCGACGGCCGAAGCTGCCCCGCGCCGTCCATGACACGCTGTCGCCGGCGCCGAGCGCGCAGGCCCGGCCGGCAGAGTAGCCGGCGAGGTCGCTGCGATCGTGGATCTCGCAATAGGGCACCCACATCAGGCTGCGGTTGTGCACGGTGAAACGCTCGCTGAACGCCTCGCCGACCGAGAACGTGCCCTCGGGCGAGGTTCGGTCGACACTGATTCTCCGTGCGATGGCTCGCGTCCAGAGGTAGGCGAGGATGATCAATGAAAGCAGGATGTAGGTCAGCGTGTAGGCAAGGTGAATGCCGGTGATCCCGGCAAAGAAGCTCAGCGCTGCGATACCCGCGATCAGCGGAACGCGAGAGCTCACGACCCCTCGCCGGCCATCGCCTGTCGTTCAGCGGGGACCGTCTCGCCGGCAAGAACCTCGTCGATCACCTGCGCTGTGGTCACACCGCGCAGCTCAGCATTGGCGCGGAGCACGATGCGGTGGCCGAGAACGCGGGGCGCGAGCAGCTTGATGTCGTCAGGGGTGACGAAATCACGACCCTGCGCGGCGGCGCGTGCCTGCGAGGCGTGCAGCAGGCCCAGGCTGCCGCGGGGCGACGCGCCGAGCGCCACGTCGGAGTGCTCGCGGGTGCGCTGCACGATGCGCACGCAGTACTCCTTCAGAGAGTGATGGCACCACACCGTGTGCAACTCCCGCCGGCACGCCTCGATCTCGCCGGCGCCGCTGACCGCCTCCAGCCTGTCGAGCGGTGACTCGCGCTGGAAGCGGTCGAGCATGGCCACCTCGTCAGGGAGCTGCAGGTACCCGAGATTGACCTTGATGAGGAACCGGTCCACCTGCGCCTCGGGCAGCGGGAAGGTGCCGCCGAGCTCGATGGGGTTCTGGGTGGCAAGCACGATGAACGGCTCGGGCAGGGGGTGGGTGACCCCGTCGACGGTGACCTGGCCCTCCTCCATCGCCTCGAGCAGCGCCGACTGCGTCTTGGGGGTGGCGCGGTTGATCTCGTCGGCAAGGAGCACCTGGGCGAAGATCGGGCCCCTGCGGAACTCGAACTCGCTGGTCTTCATGTTGAAGACCGACACCCCGGTCACGTCACCGGGCAGGAGGTCGGGGGTGAACTGGAGCCGTTCGAAGTCGCACCCGGTGGCCCGGGCCATGGCCTTGGCCAGCATCGTCTTGCCCACGCCGGGCACGTCCTCGATCAGGACATGGCCACCACAGAGCAGCGCCAGCACGCAGAGCTCGATCTCGGGTTCCTTGCCGACGATGACGGTGCCCACACTTTCGACCAGCCGGCGTACGACGCCTTGGACGAGGCTCATGGACAGCTCTCCTGCACCCGTCGATCGATCTCGCGTGGAGTATACGGACGCTTCGGTTGGTTCGATCGTCCGGATCTGATGTAGAGTTCGCGGAACGGGACAAGCGCACCAAAGGTTATGTAGGATAGGGGCCTCGGAAAACGTGCGATCCGAACGCTTGGAGCCAGGGCGGGCTCTAGTTTCAGGAGGGATGCAGGTGGCGCAGACGCAGGAACCAATTCTGACCACCGGCGAGGCCGCCGCACTCTGCGGAGTCTCCCGTTCGACGCTTCGTCGCGCCGTCGCCCAGGGCCACCTCCAGGCCTGGCACACGCCCGGCAAGCACCTGCGCTTCGCCCGTTCCGCCTGCCTCGACTTCGCCCGGTCGCTCGGCAGGGTCGACTTGGTGGGCCAGGCCTATGGCCGCGAGCCCGCCCAGATGCCTCCAGCTCGGGCGGGCGAGGGCGCCAACTCCCGCTAGTCCCCTGCCGGTCGGCCATCAGCGGCGCCGCGCGACCAGCCCGCCAATCGACCCGCCGACCAGCGCCAGCATGTCGCCGCTGATCAGGTTGCCCATGCTCATCGGACCCAGATCGACCAAGGTGTGGGTGCCACTGGCCAGCGAGCTGTGCACGATCGACGCCTCCTGGGCGAACTGGAACAGCGCACCCACCGCGATGAACCCGGCTCCGACGACCACGCCCTGGTAGAGGCCGAAGCGGCCCGCCAGGCGGGCGGCGATGTAGCCACCGAGCAACACCGCCAGGAACGTCGACACACCGACGACGCCGCCGTCGGCCGATTGGAACCCGGCGTTGCCGAATGCGGCGTTGGCCACACCGAGGCCGAGGTTGCTGAGCACGAACAGCGCCGCCTCACCGGTGACCAGTCCGACCGCACACGAGCGCCAGGAGATCTGGCCGGGTTCCGCCTGCGTGGCGGAGACCGCCTGCCGCTGCGGGGCCGTGCTAGCGGGTTTGACGCGTTCGGGGGCGCGGCGGCGCTTGGCGGCGGACATCGCAAGGAGTATAGGAGCGGTCAGCCCACGGGCCGTTCGGGGCTCACGGCGTGCCGGCCCCCTCCGGGGATTGGTTGACATGGTTGGCGTAGAACTTCTGGATCTCGGTCATGTTCAGCGTGGCGCCGATGGGGTCGAACCAGTCCCAGGACTCGACGTCCCATCTCTCCTTCTGCGCCGGGTAGGGGACGACGATGACCTTGGCGTAGGCCACGGCGCCGCCCGGGTCGGGCGGAAGGGAGTGGTACCACGTGTTGAGCGTCTGCAGGTCGGCGTCGCACCCTGTCGGGCAGCTGTAGCTGACCACGATGTAGCCGTGTTCGAGGTTGTGAACCCAGTACTCGGCGGTCAGCTTGGGCAGCGCCGACGGCGGCCACACGCCCGGCGAGATCGGCGCCACGCCCGCGCCGAGGCTGTAATGGCAGCCGCTTGTCGGGGGGTTGTGCATGTACGTCACCACCGTGCCCTGGGGAAGGTGCGTATGGGGCATCTCGTCGATGGGCTGGCCCACCGGCGCGGCGTTGGTGTTGGGCGGCGACGGTGAGTAGGCAGTGGCGCCGTTGGTGGGGCAGGTGCTGTTGCCGACGAAGTTGACAGTGATCCCGGTCGCCGCCGAGTCACCGCATGCGCTGAGCAGCGTCATGGCGACGAGCAGCAGGACAGGAAGGCGACGCATCGGTCCACTCTAACAGGGGACATTTGTCGCGCCGCAGCGGCCGTCGAGGCGTGTACGGTGCGTCGATGCGGGTCATCGGTCTCACCGGCGGCATCGCCACCGGCAAGTCGACTGTGGCCGCGATGCTGGCGGCCCGGGGCGCGGTGGTGGTCGACGCCGACGTGCTCGCGCGCGAGGTGATCGCCCCGGGCGAGCCCGGCTATGACGAGGTGGTGGGCCGCTTCGGACGCGACATCGTGGACGCCTCCGGGCTCGTGGATCGCGCCGCGCTTGGGGCCATCGTCTTCGCCGACTCCGCCGCCCGGGCCGACCTCGAGGCGATCACCCACCCCCGGATCGGCACGCTCATGCAGGCGCGCATCAGAGCCGCACTGGGTTCATCGGCACCGCTGGCGGTCGCCGACATTCCGCTGCTGTTCGAGCGCGGTCGCGATGCTGCATTCCCGCAGACGCTGCTCGTCTACGCACCCCGTGCGGTTCAGCTCTTGCGCATGCGCGAGCGCGACGGCTGGGATGCCGCGGCCGCGCAATCGCGCCTTGACGCCCAGCTGCCCATCGATGAGAAGCGCGCGCGCGCCACCTGGGTGATCGACAACGGCGGTTCGCTTGATGCCACCGCAGCGCAGGTCGGCACCTGGTGGGACGACGTCGTGGTCGGTCACGACGCCGGTTGACCCCGCGTCCGCTCAACCTGCCGCCGCGCTCATGCCATCGATGAGCAGCGAGAGCAGCTGCTCCTCATCGCGCGTGTAGGCCTGCGCATCATCGCGCGGTAGGGTGCCAATGACGTAGCCGGTGAGCACCATCTCGGCCACCCCGAGAACTGCGTACGTGGCCAGCTTGGCGTCGAGCTCGGCGCGCACCTCGCCGTTGGCACGACCCTCGGCGATGATCCGTTCGATGGGGTCGAACGCCACCAGCACCGCGGTGATGTCGTGTGACTCGAGAAACTCGTACGACCGGGTGATCTCGTTGATCATCACCGTCATCAGGTCGTTGTCCTGACGATACGCCTCCACCCAGAAGTGGATCAGGCGGCGCATCCGGTCGCGGAAGGGGGCGGGCGTGCGTCCCAGCTCCTCGAGGTAGGCCACGTACTGCGCCCAGCGTTCGGCGAAGATCGCGGTGAGGATCTCCTCCTTGTTGCGGAAGTGGTGGTAGACGAGTCCGTAGGCGATGCCGGCGCGCTCGGCGATGTCGGCCACCCGGGTGCCGTGTACGCCGCGGCGCGCGAACACCTCGGTGGCCGCCTCGATGATCCGCTCGCGGGTTCGCGCACTGCGCCGCGTCGGGCGCGCGGCGGGCCGCACGCTCATGCCGTCACCCGCTGCGCGACCAGACGGTCGAACTCGCGGTCATCGACGCCCACCTCGGCGAGCAGGGCGCGGCTGTCAGCGCCATACGCGGGAGCCTGTCCCGCCGGGGCGTGACCGTGCTCACCGACGTGGAACGGGAACCACGCGAGCTGTCCGTCGACGTCGTCGGCGCGATGCCGTACCTGGGCATCGCCGAGCACCTGGTCGACGTCGAGCACCGGCTCGCAGCAGACGTCCTGCCCGGCGAGGTGCTCGCGCCAGTGCGCGCGCGTGCCGGTGAGCAGGGCGCTCTCGAGGCGGCCGGCCACACGCTCCGCCTCCTCGCCGGTGGTGAACGCGTCGGCGGCGATGTCATCAACGCCGAGCAGCTCGCACAGGCGAGTCCAGAATTTCGGCTCCAACGCGGCGACGCTCATCCAGCCGTCGGCACAGCGGTAAACGCGGTAACAGGGATGCCCCCCGTTGAGCAGCATCCGCGCCGCGCCGAATGCGCCGCCGCCCAGCGTTGCCGCGATGTGGGGCGCCATCCAGCTGAGCACGCCATCGACCATCGACACGTCGCAGTGGCTGCCCACGCCGGTGCGGTCGCGCAGGCGGAGCGCGGCGAGGATGGCCGCGACCGCGCCGAGTGAGCCGCCGCCGATGTCCGCGATCTGTACCCCCGGGACGACCGGCCGCCCATCGGCGGTCCCGGTGATGCTCAGCGCTCCCGCCCGGGCCAGGTAGTTGAGGTCATGCCCGGCGAGCAGGCGATCGGGCCCATCCTGGCCAAAACCCGAGAGGCTGCAGATCACCAACCGCGGGTTGCGCTCGTGCAATGCCGCTGGGCCCAATTCCAGCCGGTCGAGCACCCCGGGGCGAAAGCTCTCGAGAACGACGTCGAACCGCTCCACCAGGTCGAGGAAGAGCTGACGACCCTTGGCTGACCTGAGGTCGAGTCGAAGCGAGCGCTTGTCGCGGTTCAGGCTGGTGAACATCACCGACGTGCCGTCCCGCAACGGCGGCATCCAGCGCATGTAGTCGCCGCCGTCGAGATCCTCCACCTTGACCACGTCTGCGCCCAGGCCGGCCAGGATCATGGTGGCAAACGGTCCCGGGAGCAGGCGGCTGAGGTCGAGAACACGCACTCCTGACAGAGGCATCGGTCAGCGACTCTAGTGGAGCACTCGCTCGGGTGTGCGGAAGCTGTGGTAGATTGAAAAGCCAACCGCAATGGTCAGCAACGCCGACGTGGTCCCATGAATACGGTGTGTTCCGCGCCGATGACGGAGCGCGCGGTCGCCGCGGAGACACTGGAGGATGGGGATCGCGCCCACGGGTGCCTGCCGGTCGCCACGGAGGTGTGAGCATGGATGAGCTGGTCATCAAGGTGCCCTCGCCCTTCAGCGGGGTCGATGACGTCGGTTTCAGCGCGCGCTACCCCAGCCAAGGTTGGAACGAGCGCCTCCGCGACGTCCCTTTCATCGTCGAGGGGCCGTCACTGCCGATGCGCCGGCTGGTCGAGCGCCTCAGCCTGTTCACCGCCAAGGACTCGCTGATCACCGTCACCGGTGACGACGAGGCCTACAGCTGGACTGCACCGGTGCAGCTCACCGATGAGGTCTGCGTGCTCGCCTTCCGTGACCAGAGCCTGCGCGAGCTGGCCGCTGACGCCCAGGCGGGACGCCAGTACATCTGGAACCTGGTGCGCCCGCTGGCGTTCACCTTCCTGCGCGACTGCGTCCGCCTCGGTGGCCTGCGGCTCGCCGACCGTATCGTGGTGGTGGTCGACGTGGGCCACGGCCCGGTCGTCGACCTCGAGCTGGAGCGTTCGGCGATCAGCGCTGAGAACGGCACCCTCCTGCTCGCCGCCTGACGCCGAGCCGCGCGCCATCAGGGGGTTGGAGTCGGCGTCCCCAGCGGCGTTCCGAACGGCGGCGGTGCCGCGGTGGCTGCCGGCGTGGGCACGGGGGTCGCCGTTGGCGGGGTGGATGCTCCGGGTGATACCGATGAGCTCGGCGTGGCGGCCGGCCGAGCCGGCGCCGTCGGGCAGTTGGCCAGCGCCGGGTTGAACGCCGTCGGGCTCAGCGTCGGGGGCGGGGCCGTGGCGGTGGGACTTGGGGTTGCGGTGCTCGCGGCTTTTGGCGTCGTTCTCGGTGTCACCGATGGCGCCGGCGTCGGCGTCACCACGTATGGGGTGTAGGACGGACACGGTTGCAGCGACGGCACCGGCGGCGAATGCGAGCCGGTGATCGCCAGCGACAGGGCCACTGCCACCGCGCCGACGAGCACCGTGAGCACGAAGGTGATCGCACCCCATTCGCGCCTGAACAGACTCACCCGGGCCCCCGGAGAACGCATTGCGCAACGCCGCTGCCAGGGCTGGGTGATCCATGGCCAGCCGGGCGTTGGTGGCCAGCCAGCCGGCCGGCGTGCCGACGTCGAGAAGCTCGCCCGCGAACTCCACGCCGTGCACCGGGCCGCCGTCGATGAGGGCTGCGATGCCGTCGGTCAGCTGGATCTCACCGCCGGCGCCTGGCTGGGTGACGCGGAGCGCGTCGAAGATGTTGGGGGTGAGCACGTAGCGACCCATGATGGCGAGATCGCTGGCCGCCTCGTCCGGCGCGGGTTTCTCGACCACCGCGGTGATGCGATGCACCCGACCCCGGGATTCCGCCACCGTGGCGCACCCGTATCGTGAGATCTGCTCGGGGGTGACTCGCATCAGGGCCAGGATCGGGGTGCGGTATTCCTGGTACGCGTCGGCCAGCTGGCGGAGAACCGGCACCGGGCCGTGCGACAGGTCGTCGGGCAGCATGCACATGAACGGGCGATCGCCCACCGCCTCCGCCGCGCAGAGCACAGCGTGGCCGAGGCCGAGCGGCTCGTCCTGGCGAACCCAGGTGAAGTCGGCGAGGTGGTCGCTGTCGCGCACCGCCTGCAACTCCTCGAGCTTGCCGCGCGCCTCGAGGAGCTGCTCCAGCTCGGGCTGGACGGTGAAGTGCTGCTGGATCAGCTCCTTGCCATCGCTGATCACGACCACCATCTCGCGCGCGCCCGCGACCACCGCCTCTTCGACCCCCCATTGGATGACGGGGCGGTCGAGCACGGGGAGCAGCTCCTTGGGGAGCGCCTTGGTGGCGGGGAGAAAGCGTGTCCCCAGGCCGGCGGCGGGGATCACGCAGTGGCGTAGTTCCACGGCGGCGCATTGTCGCCTGTGTGGCGGTGGCCATGCTCTCTGCGGTTGGGGAATCGGCGATCCGTACACTGTCGCCGCAGTGAGACACGCGTGGAAGCAGAGGTGACCGAGGCCACGACAGTCGCCGACGCGGCCGCGAGTGTGCTCGCGTCAGCACTCGAGGAGGCGGTCGCCGCCGGCGAGATCCCTGCCCCAGCGCAGCTGCCCGAGATCATCGTCGAGAAGCCGGGCGACCCAAGCCATGGCGACATCGCCACCAACGTCGCGCTGCGCCTTGCCAAGGCTGCCGGGATGCCGCCGCGACGCATCGCCGAGCTGATCGTCGCCCACCTCGACGCCGCCGAGATGATCGCCTCGGCCGAGGTCGCCGGCCCCGGGTTCATCAACCTGCGCCTCGACAGCCGCTGGGTGGCGGCGCGGATTGCTGACGTCATCGCTGCCGGTGAGCATTGGGGCGACGTGTCGATCGGCGCCGGCGCCGCGGTGCAGGTCGAGTTCGTCAGCGCCAACCCGACCGGCCCGGTGACGCTGGGCGCAACCCGCGGCGCCGCTGTTGGCGACGCGCTTGCCAACGTGCTCGAGGCGGCCGGTCACCGCGTTGAGCGCGAGTACT
The DNA here is from genome assembly GCA_025450495.1 of Candidatus Dormiibacter sp. The sequence goes on from JANWHI010000133.1 coordinate 11,029, forward strand.
ACGTCAACGACGCCGGCAGCCGCATGCGCACCTTCTACGAGAGCTGCGCGTGGTACTACCGCCGTCTGGCCGGCATCGACGAGCCGCCACCTGCCGAGCTGTATCCCGCCGCCGAGCACGCCGCGCAACTGCTCCACGCCGAGCACGGCGACGGCCTCGTCGCCGAGGACACTGAGCGCGTCGGCGCGCACGGGATCGCCGCGCAGCTCGCCGAGATCCGCCAGGACAGCGAACGCCTCGGCATCCGTTTCGACACCTGGTTCTCCGAGCAGTCGCTCTTCGACTCCGGCGCCGTCGAGGCGATGCTCGAACGTCTCCGCGGGCTGGGATTCGTCACCGACCGCGACGGTGCCGTCTGGTTCGAGGCGACCAAGCTGGGTCTCGACAAGGACGACGTCCTGATCCGCTCCAACGGGATGCCGACGTACTTCATGACCGACATCGCCTACCACCTCGACAAGCTCGAGAGACGCGGCTTCGACCGCGCTGTCGACGTCGTCGGCGCCGACCACCAGGGGCATCTGCCGCGCATGTTCGCCGCGCTGCGCTCACTCGGCCTCGACGACAGGCGGCTCAGCATCGTCGTCACCCAGCTGATCACGGTCGCCGGCACCAGGATGAAGAAGGCCAGTGGCCACTACGTGACCCTCGACGAGGTCCTCGAGCAGGTGGGCGGCGACGCCATCCGCTTCTTCCTGATCAGCCGCTCGACGGGTTCGACGATCGACTTCGACCTCGACCTCGCCGTCAAGGCCGGCAATGACAACCCGGTGTTCTACGTGCAGATGGCGCACGCGCGATGCGCCGGCGTTTTCCGCCAGGCCGCGGCCGACGGTGTCGATACCTCGCAGCCGGACATCTCGCTGCTCGGCGCCGACGAGTCACCACTGGTGCAGCTGCTGCTCGAGCTGCCGGAGGTGGTGAGCGCGGTTGCCCGCGACCTCGAGCCGCACCGGCTGACCTTCTATGCACAGGCGGTCGCCGCAGCCTGGCATCGCTACTACCACGACCATCGCATCGTCGACGCCGCGCAGCCCGCGTTGAGCGCAGCGCGGCTGCACCTCGCCGCCGCGGTGCGGGTGACCCTCGCCCGCACCCTGCGGCTGATGGGGATGTCCGCCCCGGACCGCATGTAGCGCCGGGCCGGCGCGCGACCGGCCCGTATACTGCGAGGCCCTGCCCCGTTCGTCTAGTGGCCCAGGACACCGCCCTCTCAAGGCGGAGATCATCGGTTCGAATCCGATACGGGGTACGCCGGCGCTCGCGGCCAATGCGAGTTCAGAATTCGCCGATCCCGGCCGTCGCGCCGCTCGGCTGCGAGCCGCAGGCCGCACTGCTGTGCATGTCTGAATCGTGGTTGAGCCCTTCCGAGCGGGCAGGCGCATCGAACGGCGCGACAATCTCGTCTAATACAGACCATGGACTTGCGAGGGGGACGATCCCGTTGATCCGCACAGTGGTGGCCGCGGGAACCGATACTGAACTGATCGGCTTGCAACTGGTCGAACTCGATGGTGGCAATGTCCTGGAGCGAACATGCGAGGCAGAAACCGTCGTGGTTGTGCTGCGCGGAGTGGTTGACGCCCAAATCAACGGTGCCTCACTGGGACGCGCTGGCGGGCGTGGGTCGGTTTTCGAGAGCGCTGGGTACGCGATTTATGCGCCGCCCGGTACTCAGCTGCGTGTGACCACACAGGCCGGCGCGGAACTGGCCATCGCTGACGCACCACTGCTCGACGGCCGTCCGGCGAGCGCGCGTGTGATCACCCCCGCCGACCAGCGGATCACGGAGGTCGGCGAGGGGAACTGGGCTCGCTCTGTCCGCACCATTCTTGGCCCAGAGCACGCGGCCGGGCGGCTGCTCGTCGGCGAGACCGTCAATCCCCCGGGGAACTGGTCGTCGTATCCGCCGCACAAGCACGACGAGCAGGCTCCTCCGGACGAGGTGCGGCTCGAGGAGGTGTACCTGTTCAAAGTGGAGCCACCCGAGGGTTTCGGCGTCCAGATCCGATACGACCAAGGCGGCGAGCACATCATCACGGTTCGCAACAACGACGCGGTCGTGATCCGGGCTGGGTACCACCCCGTGGTCGCCGCACCCGGCTACTCGCTCTACTATCTCTGGGTCATGGCCGGTGAGGGACGGGAGTTGATTCAGCGCTTCGACCCTGCGCATTCGTGGCTCCAGGCGAACTCGATCACCGCGGTGGGCGGGATCACGCAGCCCCTCACCACAGAGCGGCCGCGCACCACCTGAGCGGCCTCGCGAAGATCGGCGTGCCACCGTGAACGAGCGGCTCAGGCTGGCCTCATTGCATCGCGTGCGCGAGCGGATGCGTCCCCGCATCGACCCGTCCTCTCTCGAGGTTGGCATCGTCCACTTGGGTCTCGGCGCCTTCCACCGCGCTCATCAGGCTGTGCTCACCGAGGACGCCGTCGCCGCCAGCCCGTCGAGGGGGTGGGGAATCTGTGGGGTGACCCAGCGTAGCGCCGCGGTCGTCGATATGCTCGGTCCCCAGGACGGCTTGTACAGCGTGCTCGAGCGTGACGACCAGCGTACCTCGTTGCGCGTCGTCGGCACCGTCCGCGAGGTGCTCTTTGCGCGGGTGGACCCCGATGCGCTGGTGAGCAGGCTTGCGTCGCCGAACACTCATGTGGTCACGCTCACAGTGACTGAGAAGGGTTACAGACGCGACCTGGCTACCGGCGGGCTCTCGCGCCATGACACCGAGACGATCGCGGACCTGGCCGGCCGTCCGCCTCGGACCGTGGTAGGGCAGTTGGTCGCCGGGATTCGGGCTCGGCGGAACCTCGGACACGGCCCGCTGAGTGTGGTCTGCTGCGACAACCTGCCCCACAACGGAGAGATGCTACGAGGGTTGGTTGCGGATTTCTGTGGCCTGCTGCCTCGTCCGCAGAGCGACGACTTGACACATTGGGTGGAGGCCAACGTCAGCTTCCCGAGCACGACCGTCGACCGGATCGTCCCTGCCGCCACCGCGACCGACTTGGCTGAAGCCAGCCGGCTGTTGGGCCTGGAAGACCAGGCCGTCGTCGTCACCGAACCATTCTGCCAGTGGGTGATCGAGGACCGCTTCGCGGCGGTGCGACCGGCCTGGGAGCTCGCCGGCGCTGTCCTCACCGACGATGTCGCCCCGTACGACGCGATCAAGCTGCGGCTTCTCAACGGCAGCCATTCGACGCTCGCCTACCTCGGTGCACTGGCGGGGTGCGAGCACATCGCCGACGCGATGCACGTCGACGCCTTCGCCGAACTGATTCGAAAACTGATGGACGAGGCGACGCCGACCCTGTCGGTGCCTCGGGGGTTCGACCTCGAGCGGTACAAGGCCGGTGTGCTGCACCGCTTTGCCAATCCTGCGCTGCGTCACCTGACGACGCAGATCGCCATGGACGGGAGCCAGAAGCTGCCGATGCGGCTCCTCGGCACGATCCGCGACCTGCTCGCTGCGGGTGTCGAACCACGGCTGGCCAGCCTGGCCGTCGCTGCATGGATGCGATACGTCTCGACCGGGGTGAGCGACGGAGGCCAGCAGCTGCCCGTCGACGATCCGCTCGCAGCGCGTTTCCGCGGGCTGATTGCCGCTGCCGGGGCGCCGGACAAGGTCGCCGCTGAACTGCTGTCGATCCGGGAGATCTTCGGCGAGGATCTCTCACGCGATCGGGTCTTTCGCGCCCTCGTCAGCGACGGGCTGCGTCGACTCAGCCGCGATGGTGCTGTGCTGACCGCCAGGGGAATCGTGGATGGTCGCTGAGTGGCGGCTCATCGGGGGAAGGCCCCACTCCCCGGTCAAGCGGCGAGGTCTTTCCCCTCGCTCACGCGATGTGTTCGCGCCACCTCGCGAAGCCAAGCCTCGGCGGGAATCGGGACGCGTCGATGCTCGCGGAACAGCGCCCGCAGCACAGGGCAGCGCCTGGCGGCGATGTGGGCGCTCACTCGCGCGGCGACTGACTTCGGCTCGCCGACCGCGCGGAACAGCGACCACGCTTCAACGGCGAGCATCGCGCGTCGGTTCCAGCGTCCCGCAACCACTGCATCGGCGAGCGCGATGATGTCGCGCTCTGCTGGCCCGAAGAGGGATGCGGTCAGGCGCACGCCCTCTGGATCGCGCGCGAGAAGCTCCGGGATCTGCTTGATCCGCAAGCCCTGCACATTGGGCCGACCGCTTCGCTGGGCGCCGTTGTTGACCAGCTTGAGGAGTCCTTCGGCGCCGGGTCGCAACCGTCGAAAGCCCCGAGGGTCGAGCTCGGCGAGGGGAACGAGGTCGGCGGGTCTGTACAGAGTTGATCCGAGGAAGACTTTGCGCGTCACCAAGTCGAGCTCGAAAAAAGGCTCCGCGCCAGCGAGTGCCACGTTGTGCGTGAGGTTGGGGACGTGGGGGCACGAGATGACGGGCCCAAGCCCGCGAGCCGACGCCCAACGCCCGAACTCGCCGATGAGGATCGGCCATTGCGAGCTCCACGCCGATGAGTCGATGTCGCCGTAGCCGTTGAGGGCCGAGTCGGCGTTCTTCAGAAGCACCCAGTCTGGCGACAGCTCGGTGAGGCGCCGGAGCAGTGGAAGCCAGAGGTCCGCACGCTGCGAGTTCGAGGCCAGCGCCATGGGCGTTACTGTACCGGATTCAATAGCCGGCGACCGAGTCGACAACCCCAACAAGTTCCAGACCATGCTGAAAACGACGCACGTTCTCGCTGACTCGCTCGGCAAGCATTTCAGTCACATAGGAGACTGAGTCGGCGCAATGGGATGTCACCAACACATTGTCAAGTGACCAAAGCGCATGGGCGGGAGGCACTGGCTCAGGATCGGTGACGTCCAAACCGGCGGCTCTGATACCGCCCGTCCGCAGCGCGACAACGAGCGCCTCGGTGTCAACTATCGCCCCGCGTGCCACATTGACCAGGATGGCAGCGGCAGGCAAGAGCTCAAGCTCATGCCTGCCAATCAGTCGGTGAGTCTCCTTGGTCAGCGCCAGTGCAACCACAAGCACGTCAGTATTGGGCAGGACATCATGGAGCTGCGCGGTGGATACAGTCACGTCGGCATCGGCAAGGCGTGTCTGACGACGTCGAACAACCGTGACGTGACATCCGGCCGCATGAAGCAGTCGCGTGAGAATGATCGCAATCCCCCCAGCGCCGAGAATGGTCACGCGCTTGCCCGCAAGTGTTTCCGGCTCGCTCCCGTGCCACTGACGTTGCCGGGCATGCTCGACAACATGACGCAGGCTGGCGAGGATCAACATCAACGCGTGCTCAGCGACCTGAACGCCAAAAGCTCCCTTGGCAGATGTGAAGATCACCGGTCGCGAAAACGCATTGGGCCCGAATGTATCCACTCCAGCGGCTGACAGCTGCACCCACGCGATCTGTGGATTCGCATCAAGAAGAGTGAGCAACCGTTGTGAGTCGGCGACTGCCAGCCAGAGGAGGGCATTGGCGCGTGATACGGGAACAACCGAACCTCCTGCCGCCTCGACGACAGCGGTCAGGTGCTCCCTTCGTCGTCGAGCGACTTCCTCATCGACGCGAGTCCCCAGTTCCGCACCGACTGGCTCGATCGACACCCGCGCATCCACAGGGAACACCTCAGACTGCTGAGTGATGGCGGTTCTCGACGAAGGCCGCAGCCGGCGGTCTCATCTCGGGATGCCCAGGAAGGACCCCTGGTGCAACGATTTCGCCGCTGACGCCCCGGCAAGAATGAGCGAATTCTGGAACTCGCTGAGCAAGAGCTCAAGCACCCGCTGGGCGCCTGCGCAGCCGCCGACTGCCAAGCCCCAGTAAAGCGGCCGCCCCACCATGACAGCGGCTGCTCCCATGGCCATGGCCCGGAAGACATCGGGACCCCGACGAATGCCGCCGTCGACCAGGACGTCGCCGCTACCCGCCAGAGCTTCAGCGATGGCCTGAACGACGGTTGCTGTTGCCGGCGCTCCGTCCAACTGGCGCCCCCCGTGATTGGAAACCACAACCCCCGCTGCGCCCTCGGCGACCGCTCGCTCAGCATCGTCAACGGCCAGAATACCCTTGACCAAAACGGGCACGTGATACTGCGATGCCATGTCCGCTATGTCACGCCACTCAAGCTGCGCGTCCATGAGCCGCCCCACATGCGCAACCGGAAGAGCGCCGCCATCTGTGCCGCGGCTTACAGCGGGCACAACAGCATTGACAGCATAAGCTGACCGCACCTCCCGATCTCTGACCCCGGGGATGGGGCTATCGACGGTCACAACCAGTGCCTCATACCCAGCGGCCAGCGCCGCCTCGATCAGATGCCGCGTTGCACCCCGATCGGTGAAGACGTACACCTGAAACCACCGGGTCACCTCGGGAACCGCTGCTGCGACCTCGGGCGCATCGACCGTGGAAAATACGGAGAGGCAGAGAGTGGTTCCGGTCGCTGCCGCGGCCTGCGCCATGGCAATCTCACCATCGGGTGTGGCAATGCGCTGATACGCCATGGGGGCCACGACAAGAGGATGCGGCAGCAACTTGCCCAAGACAGTCGTGCTCGTGTCGGGAGTGACGGCACCGGTGAGCATCCGGGGCACAATCGGGATCCGGCGCCACGCAGCCACGTTCTCGACGAGTGTCCACTCGTCCATGGCTCCTCCCGCGATGTAACCGTATGTACCGGCCTCCAATACCTCCCGGGCGGCCGATTCGAAATCCGACAACGTGGTGGGCAGGCGATTCACGGTTCGCGGCTCCGGGCGGACAGCACATACCCCAGCCAGCGCCGGGAGATGAAGGACTCCGAACGCAGGCGCTCGAGCCGTGTCCACTGGCGGCATACCGGGGTCAATGGCGCGCAGGTTGCGGGGCCAGGGTACACGCCCTTCATTGTCGCCGGAGCGCGGTGAGCTGCGTCCGACAACCACGCGGTGAATTCTGGCCGAGCCCGGTTGCCCTGCCGCCGCCTCGATGCTCGACGGGTGGCGCCGCGGCTGCAGACTGCCCCAGGCGTGGAGCGGGCACCGCCGCCCCGGCTAGATGCCCAGAGGACGACGAGGTGGCCCGCCGACCGGCGCCGGCACCGAAGCCAGCGCAATGGCCGCTACGATACCGCCTCTGCCACCGCAATGAGGTGCCATGCGCACAGTCACGCGCGCGCTCACAACGTTGAGCCAAATCGGAGGGCCGGGACCGACACTGGCTGCTGATCTCGACCTCTTGCGCTCCATGCGGCGGAGGGATGCGGTGCGCCACTGGCGACGCCGGAGTGCGGCCGTCCGGTCGAGTCTCGACCGCGCCAACGCGAACCTGTACCAGACGATCTGGAACGATGCCGCTGTCGCGGTTGGTGCTGATGTGAAGCAGATGGGTGAAGGTTTCCTGCTGCTCCGCCGCGGCTCCATGCAAACCATCGTCTGGCGGCACCTCGTGATGATCGATCACCAGGTTACGCAGCGATTGTCGATGAACAAGCCGCTCAGTCAGCGACTGCTGTCGACCGCAGGTCTCCCAGTGCCTGACGGTCTTACGTTCGACTTCCATGATCTCACGCTCGCGCGGGCATTCGTCGAGGGCTCTAGCCTGCCGTGCGTGGTGAAGCCGGCGGGCCAAGCGTCTGGAACCGGGGTGACCTGTGGCGTCGAGAGCCGGGACGACCTCGAACGGGCGGCCGTGCGCGCCGCACGCTGGGGCCGAGAGCTGCTCGTCGAGCGTCAGGCTCAAGGCGGGGAATACCGCGTGCTCGTCCTGGACGGCGAGGTCCTCGGCGCAGTGCGCCGCCGCGCCACGCAGGTGCACGGCGATGGGCGGTCCAGCATCGGCGACCTCATCCATGCGGAGAACGAACGGCGCATCACCAGTGGATGGGCCTCGGGCGGCCGTGTGCTGAGCGTGGACCTCGACTGTCTGCTGACGCTTCGTCGGGCGGGGTACTCGCTGGGGTCGGTCCCCGCCGAAGGCGCCGTTGTGACCGTCAAGACCAGCGTGCATGAGAACCGAGCAGAGGACAACGAGACGGTCACTCACATCTCGGAGCCTCTGGCCGGGGACGTGCGGCGGGCGGCTGCCGCACTCGAGCTGCGGTTGGCGGGAGTCGATTTGATGACGCCTGATCCGTCTACGACACTCGACCAGAGCGGGGGCGTGATCCTGGAGGTGAACCATCCGGCCGGTCTGCACTTTCACTACCAGGTGGCCGATCCCAAGACAGCGACACCGGTGGCGGTTCCGATCCTCAACTCCCTCCTGGGTTGATCTCCCGCGACGTTGGTGACACAGAAGGAGCCCTGAACTCGGCAAGGTGAGGTTGTTCACACCAACCCGCTGAGGAGGGCTCCCGGGTGCATTCTCACCCGAACGTTGCCAGCTGGCTCCGGCATCGTCTGTCAATCGCATGCGCGCTGGGCCCGCGCTCCCGGTGACGTACCGGCTCTGACCGCCGTCACTCCGCGCGTGCTTCCTCAGCGACCTCGGCGTGCCGGGCAAACCAGCCGCGCGGGTCCGTCTTGCTGCGGGCCGCTGACCGTGCTGGCAGGTGCCGCGATCCACTTGAAGCACGATGCAGCATCGCAATGAGCACCACGACCGTCGCCCCCCACGCCAGGGCGCCGGGCTTGGTCGCAAAATTTGCCCAGTCACCAATCACGGAGTCGGTGGCGTGATATCACGGGAAACCCCCGGACCAGACTGTGTACACCACGAACAGGAGAACGCCAGTGGCCGCGTACCACAGAAGGGCCGGTCCAAACGCGATGGCAACGCCCCACGGCACCAGCCTCGCGAGATACTGAATACCAAACCCTGGAGTGAAGGCCATGAAGGCAAAGCCGCTGATCCCACACTGTAGGAAGAGTGACGGCGGCGATCGACGGCGGCTGTAGGCAAAGCACAGTGCGGCCAGGCCGACGCCGATGAGCGGCGCTGCGTACCGTTGATATGAATCGTTCAATCCACCGGGACCGACCAGGACCAGCCGGGTGATCCCCCAATCGTTGGGCGTACTTGCATACCCAATGACCCTTCGTGTGATGAGTGCGGGATCCTGAAGCAGGTACGGCATCGAGGCCACCGCCACCGCCAAGCTGGCCACGATGATGAGGATGGTCTTCTTCCTCCCACCGACTGTCGCAAAGAAGATGGCGGGCGTGAAGATCACCGCCGCGAATTTGATGTTGATGGCCATGCCGATTGCCAGACCCACCGTCCACGCGGGTCGGCGGGAGACATTGAGATAGGCGGCCAGTACCACAAACAGCACCATGACTGGGTCGGTGTTGCCGT
>JANWHI010000134.1 GCA_025450495.1 Candidatus Dormiibacter sp.
CACCGCGATGACGATCGCCGCCACCTCGATCGGCCCCGAGACGCGACTGTAGTTGGCGCCGATCGCGTATCCGGCGGCGGCGAGCGCGATGCACCAGGGCAGCGCGCCGATCGCGGTCAGCAGGGTGAAACGCACCGGCTCGACGCGCGCCAGCCCGGCCGGGAAGGAGATGTACGTCCGCACCACGGGCAGCACACGGCCGACCAGCACCGCCGTCAGGCCGTGGCGTTCGAACCAGCGGTCGGCGAGGTCGAGGTGGGCGGCGCGGATGCCGATGCGACGCCCGGGACCGAGCAGCAGCGGGCGTCCGAACCGCGCCGCCAGCCCGGAGGCAACCAGCGACCCGGCGACGTTGCCCAGCGTCCCGGCGATGATGGAGCCGGTCAGGCTGATGTGTCCCTGGGCGGCGAAGAACCCGGCGAACGGCATGATCACCTCACTCGGGAAGGGGATGCCGCAGCTCTCCGCCGCCATGAGGACGAAGACCAGCACGATGCCGCCGGTGGTGATCCAGTGGGTGATGAAGTTGCTCACGGGCGCGCATTCTGACCGCATCTGGCTGGGCACCGCCCCAGCCCTTCGCTAGGCTGCCCCGATGAGCCGGCGCCCGTCCCGACTCGACACCTGGCCTCGCCCCTTCGACCCGGCCGCCGAGCTGGACTGGGGTGACCCGGTGGTCAGCCGGCGCCTGCTCCGCGAACACCTCGACCAGACGCACGACGGCGCCAGCCGCAGGCTGCGGACCGTCGACGAGCACGTCCGGCGGCTCCAGCGCCTGCTGCCACCCAATGGTGCCCACGTGCTCGACGCGGCGTGCGGGCCCGGCCTGTACAGCGTGCGCCTGGCAGCCGCGGGCCACCGGGTGACGGCGCTGGACGTGGGGCCCGCGGTCGTCGAGCATGCGCGCGTGCTGGCGCGCCGCCATCACGTCGCCGACCGCGTCACCGCGCGCATCGCCGACCTGCGCACCCTGGTCAGCCGCGAGCGATACGCCGCCGCCATCCTCATCTACCACGTGCTCGAAGGTTTCCCGCGTCGCCAACAGACCACCGTCCTGCGCCGGTTGCGCGAGGTTCTCGACGAGGAGGCGCCGCTGATCGTCGAGATGCGGTTGCGACCGGACCAGCCGGATGGGCGGATCAGCAGCTGGGACGTGGTCAGTGGATCACTCCTCTCCGATCGCCGCCACCTGCTTCTCGTGGAGACCGTGCACGACCGCGCGCGCAACACCTACGTGCTGCGCGAGACGGCGGTGTTCGACGATGGCACCACCGCCGTGCAGCAGACCAGCAGCGCCCTGACCCGCCTCGACGCCATCCCCCTGCTGTTCGCCCGGGCAGGGCTGAGCATCGACGCCGTGTACGACGGCTGGTCGCGCTTCCGCGCCAACGAGCTCAGCGACACCGGGCTCGTGGTCGCGCGAAGGCGCTGACCACCGGCGCCCTACGAGCTGCACGAACCGGCTCGCGCCCGCCGGCGGCGCACGACCATGACCAGGCCGAGGACGACGCCCACGACCGCGAGCGCGGCCAGCCATTCCCACCCCGCCGAGGAGGTGGCGGGCGACACGGTCACGCCGATGCTCGGCACCAGCACAGGAACCGGTCCGAGCACGGGACGGGGCGCCGGCGCGCTCGGCGCCGCCACCGGCGGACGGAGGCCCGGGTTGGCCGCGGGCGGGCGGGCGACGGGCACAGGCACTCCCGGCAGGCTCACACCCTGGACGGGCGCGGAGCTGCCGGCAGACGACGCCGCCCGCGTGGCCACACGCGCGCTGCTTCTCGATACCGCTGTTGCCGAACCCGGCACGGCGACGACCGGCACGCGGGTGGCGGGGGTTGCCGCGCGCGACCTGGTGGCGACAGTGGCGCCCTCGGCGCCGGCCGCGGGCCGTGACCGACCACCGCGGCAGTTGCCGGCGTCGTCCTGGGCGCGCTCATCGCAGGCGACGACGGCAGCCGGCCGATGGTTGCTCGTCCCCCCGTCATGGTGGCCGTGATGGCCATGGCCGTCGCCGCCATCGCCACCGCCGTCGTCCCCGTGATCAGACGCCTGCTGAAAGTGCGCCGACTCGCTGTTGCCACCATGTGAATCGCCGGCGAGCGTCTGGGTTGGCACCAGTGCCAGCGAGCCGAGTAGAGCAGCCGCGCAGAGAGCCAGGATGCGGTCGCCGAATCGCCTGCGCATCGCGGCATCCATCCTCCATTCCCGACTGCCGGCCGTCCGGCTAGCGTACACCTGCGCGCCGCTGTCTCTGGCGCTCGTCATCAGCGTGTCGGGCAGCCTTGTGACCGAGTTGCCACGCTCTACCATTACCCAGCCCAGCCGCCCGAACCGTCTCCCTCGGAGCGAGTGCCCATGCCCACCCCGACTCCCGATCGGATCCGGACCATTGCCGTGGTCGGTCACAGCCACGAGGGCAAGACCACCCTCTGCGAGGCGCTGCTGCACACCGCCGGGGCCACCCCACGAATGGGCTCGACCGACCAGGGGACGTCGATCCTCGACCACGAGCCCGAGGAGCAGCGGCGGTCGATGACCATCAACGCGGCGGTGGCGCACCTCGACTGGGATGGTCACCGGGTCAACCTGATCGACGTGCCCGGCTTCCAGGACTTCGCCGGTGAGATGGCGTCCGCGATGGCCGCCGCCGACGCCGTGGTCCTGGTGGTGGGCGCAGGCGGCAGCGTGCCCGTCGGCGCCGAGCTCGCCTGGGAGATGCTGGCGGAGCGCCATCTGCCCACGTTGATCGTCGTCAACAAGATGGACAAGGACAACGCCGCCTACGAGGTGACCGTGGACGCGCTCCGCGAAGCCTTCGATCGCAAGCCGATCGCGGTCGCCGTGCCCATCGGCAGCGCCGGCGGCTTCCTCGGCTACGTCGACCTCGTCAACGACAGCGCGCACCAGTTCGAGCCGGGGGGACGGGCTCGCAGCGCAGACCTTCCTGCGGCGATGCGCGAGGAGGTGGAGCGCGCCCACGCCGCGCTCGTCGACGCCGCCGCCGAGACCGACGACACGCTGATCGAGAAGTACCTCGGCGGCACCGAGCTCAGCGACGACGAGGTGCGTGGGGCGCTGCACACGGCCGCCCTGCGGGGCACGCTGGTGCCGATCGTGTGCTCGGCGGCGGCCGACCAGCGAGGCGCGGCCCTGGTGCTCGACTCGATCGTGCGCTACCTGCCCGGGCCGTCAGAGCAGGTGCACCGCGGCCTGACGTCGAGCGGCGACGAGGTGGAGATCGCCTGCGACCCCGCCGGACACCTGGTCGCGCACGTCTTCAAGACCACCGTCGACACCTTCGGCAAGGTGTCCTACTTCAAGGTGCTGCGCGGCACCATGCGCGCGGACACGCACCCCTATGACGTCCAGCAAGATGTCGAGGAGCGCTTCGCCCAGCTGGCCCGGCCGATGGGCAAGACGCTGGTCAACGCCACCGAGGTCGGCGCCGGCGACATCGGCGTGGTGACCAAGCTGCCCCATGCCCGCACCGGTGACGCTCTCGGCGTCCGCGGTGAGGTGCTCACGCTGCCGCCCATGAACATCCCGGCCCCGTCGTACAGCGCCGCCATCAGCGCCAGGACCAAGGGTGACGAGGACAAGATCATGTCGTCGCTGTCGCGGCTGGCCGAGGAGGACCCGGCGTTCTCGACCGACCGCGACCCGGTGACCGGTGAGGTGATGGTGCACGGCCTCGGCGACGTGCACCTCGACGTCGCGCTGGAGCGCATCAAACGCAAGTACGGCGTCGATGCGATGCTGGCGCCGCCGCGCATCCCCTACCGCGAGACCATCAGCGGCACCGCCCGAGTGGCCCACAAGTACAAGAAGCAGAGCGGGGGCGCCGGCCTGTACGGCGACTGCACCATCGAGATCGAGCCGCTGCCACGGGGCGGTGGATTCGTGTGGGAGGACAAGATCTTCGGCGGGTCGATCCCGCAGCAGTTCCGGCCCTCGGTCGAGAAGGGCGTGCGCCAGACCATGGAGCAGGGAGCGGTCAGCGGCAACCCCATCGTCGACGTCAAGGTGCGCCTCGTCGACGGCTCCACCCACGCGGTGGACGGCAAGGACATCGCGTTCCAGATCGCCGGCGCGATGGCGATGCGCGAAGCGGTCCAGAAGGCGAACCCCGTTCTCCTCGAGCCGATCATGGAGGTGCGCGTCGTCGTCGCCGAGCGGTTCATGGGGGACGTGATGAGCCTGTTCAACGGCAAGAGAGGCCGGGTGGCCGGCATGAACCCGCTTGGTGACGGACGCGCCGAGGTGAGCGCCCAGGTGCCACAGGCCGAGATGCACAGCTTCCCGACCGAGTTGCGCGCCCTCACCCAGGGCCGAGGCCGCTACACCATGGCGCCGGCGCACTACGAGGAGGTGCCCGCGCACGTTGCCCAGACCATCATCGCGGCGCACTCCAAGGAGCACGCCACAGCATCTGCCTGACGAGGAGGACCGGTTGAGATGGGCGAGATGATCGAGCTCGGTGACAACGGCCACCGCGACCAGGGCTACGTGGCCGCCCCCGCCTCGGGGCGCGGTCCCGGGGTCGTCGTCATCCAGGAATGGTGGGGCCTGGTGGATCACATCAAGCGGGTCTGCGACCGATTCGCCGACCAGGGGTTCACCGCCCTGGCGCCCGACCTCTACCACGGCCACGCCACCACCGAGCCGGACGAGGCCCGCAAGCGGGCGATGAACCTCGACATCGCCATGGCCACAGCCGATCTCTCGGCCGCGGTCCGCCACCAGCTCAGCAGCCCGAGGGTCACCAGCCCGACCGTGGGGGTGGTGGGCTTCTGCATGGGTGGCGGCCTGGCGCTCTCCCTCGCCAGCCAGGAGCCGGCGATCAGCGCCTGCGTCACCTACTACGGCATCGGGCCAGCGACGCTGGACGTCTCGAAGATGGACGCCGCGGTTCTCGGCCACTGGGGCGAGCAGGACCATTCCTACGACCATCGTGCCGTCGACGGGCTTGAGGAGCGCCTGCGGGCGGCCGGGGTGCCTGTCGAGTCGTTCTGGTACGACGCCGGCCACGCCTTCTTCAACGACGACCGACCCGAGGTGCACTCCGAGGAGGCGGCGCGGCTGTCCTGGGACCGCACCGTGGCCTTTCTGAGGGAGCATGTGGGGCGCTGACGCGAGTGGGGCACGGCGGCCGGTCTTGCCCACCTCGCTGAATTCGGCTGCAATTCGACCGAGTGTGGGCTAGAATGCGGCCGACCTGAGCCGGAGGGCCTCGCCCCCCGTACTCGCATCGACATCGATTAGGAGAGGACGCATGGCCGTCTCCGGCTACTGCCTCAAGTGCAAGTCGCCCCGCGACATCAAGGACGCTCAGGCGATCACGATGAAGAATGGCAAGCCCGCCACCACCGGCACCTGTCCGGTCTGCGGCACCAAGATCTTCAAGATCGGCAAGGCCACCTAGCCGCCCGCAGCGAAGGGCCGCCGCAGCCAGCTCGGCGCGGCGGCCGCGCCGCGACCCGGGTCAGCTGGTCAGCGCGTCCCTGACCCCCGCGATGTCGAGCTTTCTCGAGTAGACGATCAGCTCGTCGTGCGCCTGGATCACCTCGTCGGGCGTGGGCACCATCGGTTCCCCGGCGCGGACGATGCACACCACCATGTCGCCCGCCGGCAGCCCCACCTCGCTGAGCTTGCGCCCGACCAGCCGTGAGACGTCCGGCAGGGCCACGTCCACGAGGTTGGCACCGGTGGACTTGACCGCCACCCCGCGGACGGCGTCCGACCCCGCGATCTCCGCTTCGATGAGGCCCATGAGCAGCTCCGTGGCGCTCACCGGCACGTCGATGCCGAGCGCGGTGAAGACGTGCACGTTGACCGGGTTGTTGACCCGCGCGATGGTCCTGGGGACGCCGAACTTCCCCTTGGCGAGCTGGCAGGCGACCAGGTTGTCCTCATCGTCCCCGGTGCAGGCGATCACCACGGCGGCGCGCTCGATCCCGGTGGTGGCGAGGAAGGCCATCTCATCGCCATCCCCGACCATCACGCTGACGCTGCCCATCTGGTGCTCGATCCACTCAGCGCGGGCCGGGTCCTTCTCGACCAGGGTGACCTCGTAGTCGCGCTCGATCAGGTGGCGGGCGAGGTAGAAGCCGACCTTGCCCCCGCCGATGACCACCAGGTAGGGACGGTCGGCGGCGTTGAGCCCGTTGCTCATCGCTGCGCCTGCGCCACCGCCGGCGCCGGCTCGGCGTGGGCGGGATTGCTGCCGGTGGTGAAGTACGCGCTGATCATCGAACCGACGATCGTCGTCGAGCAGATCGTCTCCAGCCCGAACTCGCGATATGTCTGTTCGCGGATGGGGTCGTAGATCCTGGTGATGACCCGCGGCACCTTGAACACCACCTTGGCGATCTGCGCCGCCATGATGTTGCGGTTGTCGCCGTTGGTGACCGCGCAGAAGCAGTCGGCACCCTCGATACCGGCACGGCGCAGCACGGACTCGTCGATCCCGGTGCCGACCACCATGTTCCCCGTGAAGCCGGTGCCGAGGCGGTTGAACGCCGACACCTTCTCGTCAACGACGGCGACGTCGTGGCCGGCGGCGTCGAGGTCACATGCGAGCATCGAACCGACGCGCCCGCAGCCCACGATGACGACCTTCACAGCGCCTCCCTCGAATTGCCAGCCTGCGCGGGCATTCTACGTGGCCGGCACAACGCGGCCGGGGGCTCGGCGCGTAGCATCCTGCCGCCATGGTCGGCTTCACGCCCCAACGCATCATCGTCCCGATCAACGGCGCACAGACAGACGTCGAGGCCGTGGTCCTGGGCTGCCGGCTGGCGCGTCGCGGCCGGGCCAAGGTGATGGTGGTGACCGTCCTCGAGATCCGCCGGGGCCTGGCGCTGGGCACCGTGCAGGACGTCGAGATGGACCGTGCCGAGAAGCTCATCG
>JANWHI010000135.1 GCA_025450495.1 Candidatus Dormiibacter sp.
CAGGTAGCCGACGGTCTGGTAGTTGACCCCGACCGCGTCAGCCAGCCCCTGCCGGGACAAACCCCGCTCTGCCCGGAGCACGGCGATGCGGTTGTAGAACCCCTCGGCGCCGGCTGTCGATGTGTTCTCACGACCTCCTTGCCTACTCATCGGCCGTATTGTTGTAACTATACAACAGTTTGTCAAATGACTTGGGTCGTCGCTCCGTATTGCTCCCCGGCGGGTTCGCCGCCATCGCGACCGCCCGCCCGCTGGTGGGAAGATTGCCGGCATGACCACCGCGGATCGTTTCGGCGCCCGCGCCCCTCTGGCCGGGGGCGTCGACTACTTCCGCCTCAACCGCCTCGCCGAGTCCGGCGTCGCTGACCCCTCCCGGCTCCCCATCACCGTCAAGGTCCTGCTCGAGAACGCGCTGCGCAACGCCGCGGCCAGCTTCGCCAACGAGGACGACGTCGCCGTCCTCGCCGCCTGGGACGGCAAGCCTCCCGCCCAGGACCGCGAGCGCGCGTTCGTCCCATCGCTGGTGCTCCTCCAGGACTTCACCGGGGTGCCGGCGGTCGTCGACCTCGCCGCCATGCGCTCGGCGATGGAGCGCGCCAAGGGCGACCCCGCCAAGATCGACCCACTCGTCCCCGTCGACCTGGTCGTCGACCACTCCGTGCAGGTCGACGCCTTCGGCGACGAGCGCGCCGACGGGCGCAACATCGAGCGCGAATACGAACGCAACCGCGAGCGCTACACGCTGTTGCGCTGGGCGCAGCAGGGCTTCAACGGCTTCCGGGTGGTGCCGCCCGGGATGGGCATCGTCCATCAGGTCAACCTCGAGTACCTCGCCCGCGTCGTCCAAGTTCGTGACATCGATGGCCGAAAGACGGCGCTCCCCGACACGCTGGTGGGAACCGACTCTCACACCACCATGGTCAACGGCATCGGTGTGCTCGGCTGGGGCGTCGGCGGCATCGAGGCCGAGGCCTGCATGCTGGGGCAGCCGCTGTTCCTGCTCAGCCCGGTGGTGGTCGGGGTGCGCTTCTCCAACGCGCTGCCCGCCGGCACCACCGCCACCGACCTGGTGCTGACGCTCACCGAGATGTTGCGCAAGCACGGCGTGGTCAACAAGTTCGTCGAATTCTGCGGCGCCGGGCTCACCTCGATGACCGCCGCCGACCGCGCCACGCTGTCGAACATGTCCCCGGAGTACGGCGCCACCGCGGCACTGTTCCCCGTCGACGTGCGCACCCTCGAGTACCTACGCCAGACCGGGCGCGAGGAGGAGCACGTGGTGCTCGTCGAGCGCTATGCGCGCGAGCAGGGCATGTTCCGCACCGACGAGGGCGAGACGCCGGTCTTCAGCGAGATGCTCGAGCTCGACCTCGCCAGCGTCGTGCCGTCGGTGGCCGGCCCGCGCCGCCCCCAGGACCGCGTCGCCCTCGGCGGCGTGTGGCAGTCGTTCACCAAGGTCTACGGCGCCGACGGCAACGGCAGCGGCAACGGCAACGGCAACGCGGTGAAGGACCAGGACCGGCTGGTCAACGAGGGCGGCAGCCCGGCGGGCGTGGTCGGCAACTCCACCCTCGAACCGCTCGCCGAGGGCAACGGCCGCACCGCCGCGGCGCTGGGCACCGGGTCGGTGGTCATCGCCGCGATCACCTCCTGTACCAACACGTCGAATCCATCGGTGATGCTCGCTGCCGGCCTGCTCGCCCAGAAGGCGGTCAAGCGCGGCCTGAGCGTGCCCGACCACGTCAAGACCTCGCTGGCGCCGGGTTCGCGGGTGGTCACCGACTACCTGCGCCGCGCCGGGGTGCAGGAGGCGCTCGACACGCTCCACTTCAACACCGTCGGCTACGGCTGCACCACCTGCATCGGCAACAGCGGACCGCTTCCCGAACACGTCTCCAAGCGCATCGACGCCGAGGACCTCGCGGTGGCGGCCGTGCTCAGCGGCAACCGCAACTTCGAGGGCCGCATCCATCCGCAGGTCAAGGCGGCCTACCTGGCCTCACCGCCGCTGGTGGTCGCCTTCGCGCTCGCCGGGACGGTGAACATCGACCTCACCAGCCAGCCCCTCGGTCATGGCAGCGATGGCAGCGCTGTGTTCCTCAGCGACCTCTGGCCGAGCCCGGACGAGATCGCCGAGGCCACCCGCACGGCGTTGCGCCGCGAGATGTTCGACGATGAGTACGCGCGCATCTTCGACGGCGACGACCACTGGCGCAAGCTGCCGGCTCCGACGGGGGCCATGTTCGCCTGGGACCCGGAGTCGACCTACGTTCGTGAGCCGACCTTCTTCGTCGACGCCGGCGACGACCCCAGGCCGCCCGAGGCGATCGACAAGGCCCGCGTGCTTGCGCTGGTCGGCGATTCGATCACCACCGACCACATCTCACCGGCCGGCAGCATCGCCCCGCAGTCGCCGGCAGCGCAGTACCTGCGCGAGAACTCTGTCGAGCTGCGCGACTTCAACACCTATGGCGCGCGGCGCGGCAACCACGAGGTGATGGTGCGCGGCACCTTCGCCAACATCCGCCTGCGCAACGCGCTCGCGGATGGCAAGGAGGGCGGCTGGACCACCCACCTCGACAGTGGTGAGCTGATGTCCATCTACGACGCGGCGATGCGCTATGCGGAGCACGGGGTGCCGCTGATCGTCATCGCCGGCAGGGAGTACGGCTCGGGCTCGTCGCGTGACTGGGCCGCCAAGGGTCCGAAGCTGCTCGGCGTGCGCGCCGTGATCGCGCAGTCATTCGAGCGCATCCACCGCAGCAACCTGGTGGGCATGGGCATCCTTCCGCTCCAGTTCCGCGAGGGTGAGTCGGCGGAGTCGCTGGGGCTGAGCGGCCGCGAGCTCTACACCATCGAGGGCGTGGCCGACGCCGGGCCGGGCCGCAGCATCGCTGTCACCGCAGCCGGTGACAGCCGGGAGAAGAGGTTCGTCACGGTCTGCCGGCTCGACAGCGCCACCGACGTCGATTACTTCCGGGCGGGGGGAATTCTCACGCACGTGCTACGCCAACTGATGCGCGCCTGACCGGTCTGACAAACCATTTACAACCGTTCACGGTTCTTTCTTTGACGTGGTAGACACGGCCGGTCCCGTCCAACATGCTCCCAATAGCGCTTCATTCGCGTCAAGCACCAAGACACTACCTTCGCCGCCCGGCACCGCCACCCAACCATGGTGGTGGCGTGCAGCGGCGGCGCTGACATGAGGGCGGACCCGCCCGGGAGGGGGCTAGGCTGTGGTCCGGCGACAGGGAGCTGTCGCCGGCCACGGTCAACCTCAGCTGATCCCTCCCACGCCGTCACCGAGGCACGCCGATGAAGCCCGCCCCGCGCCGCTGGCAGGTCTGCGACGCACCGCCGCTGCGTGGCCACCCGCCTCTGCTCGGCCGCGTGCTTGCCGCCCGCGGCCATGACGACGCCAGCGCGGTCGCGTTCCTCGACGCGGGCGCGGCCTTCCACGACCCCGGCCGATTGCGCGGCATGGACGCAGCGGTGCGGGTGGTCGGCGAGGCCATCCGCGCCGGCGAGCGCATCGCGGTCTACGGCGACTACGACGCCGACGGGGTCACCGCCTGCGCGATGCTGAGCCGCTCTCTGCGCGCCGCCGGTGTCGACACCGTCCCATACATCCCCAACCGCATGAACGAGGGCTATGGGCTGCACGGCCTGGCTCTCGCCGAGCTCCACGAGCAGGGTGTCGGTTGCGTCATCACCGTCGATTGCGGCACCAGCAGCGTCGAGGTCGCCGCCGCCCGGCCCGCCGGGATGCGCCTGGTGGTCACCGACCACCACCTGCCGCTCGCCCCCGATGGCGCCCCGCCGGCGCTGGCGCCGGTTGACGCGCTGATCAACCCCAAGCAGCCGGGTTGCGACTACCCGTTCGACGGGCTCGCCGGTGCCGGGGTGGCCTGGAAGCTGCTCGCCGCGCTCGAGGCCGCCGGCCTGGTGCGCGCCGGCAGCGCCGAGGGGGCGCTCGGCCTGGCGGCCCTGGGCACCGTCGCCGACATGATGCCGCTCCGCGGCGAAAATCGGCTGATCGTCCAGCGCGGCCTGCCTCGTCTCCGGGAGCTCGCCGGCATCCGCGCCCTCTGCCGGGCGGCCGGTCTGGCCGCCGACCTCCGTGCCGCCGACCTCGGCTTCGGCATCGGCCCGCGCATCAACGCCGCCGGCCGCATGGAGGATGCGCGGCTGGCGCTCGACCTCTGCCTGTGCGACGACGACGATGAGGCGGCCGCGCTGGCCGCTCGGCTCGACGCCCAGAACCGCGCCCGCCAGCAGGCCGTGGCCATCGCCCTGGCCGAGGCCGAGGCGATGGTGGCGGAATTGCCCGACGACGCTCCGGCCATCGTGCTGGGCAGCCCCGCCTGGCCGATGGGGATCGTCGGCCTGGTCGCCGGCCGGCTCAGCGAGCGCTACGCCCGGCCCAGCTTCATCGCCTGCCTCGACCCCGCCGAGGCCAAGGGGTCGGCGCGTTCGATCGGCACAGTCCACATCGTCGAGGCGCTCGACGGCGCGGCGGGGACGCTCATCCGCTACGGCGGCCACAAGGTCGCCGCGGGGTTCAGCCTCGAGGCGGGGCGCTTCGCCGACTTCTCGCGGGCGGTGTCGTCCGCCGTCGCCGTGCAGCTCGGTGGCGCCCCCCGCGAACGTGTTGTGGCCATCGATGGCGAGATCACGAGCTCAGACTGCATCCCCGCCACCTGCGACATGCTCGACGGGCTCGAGCCGTGCGGGATGGGCAACGCCTCACCGGTGCTGGCGCTGCGCGATTGCACGGTGCTGTCGACGACCACCTTCGGCGGCGACTCGCAGCACATCCGCGTGGCGCTCCGCGACGAGGTGGGTTTGGTCGAGGGCATCGCCTTCTTCAAGCCGCAGCTGGCCAGCCACCTCCCCCGCGGGCGCCGGGTCGACGTCTGCGTCGCGCTCGAACGCGACGAGTGGCAGGGTCAGGTGCGCGTCCGTGCGCGTCTGCGCGACATCCGGCCGGCGCGCCGCACAGGCGTCGTCGAGGTGTCGGGAGCACCCATCGCTCGCGGCCTGCCGACATCGCTGTCGCCAACCTGACGCCGTCTACACTGCCGCGCGATGGCCTCGCTCGCCTCCGCCGCCGCGGCGCTCGAGAGTGGCGCGGTGCGTGCGCGCACCGCGGTGGCGGCGTCCCCGGCGCTGCGCGCTGCGGTCACACCGTTCGTGGCGGCCAAGCTGGTGACCTTCCTGGTCATCGTGCTGGTGGTGTGGACCACCAGCGCCACGGCGGGGCACCCCTCCTATCAGGAGCTTATCCATCCCTTCGGGTTGTGGGACGGCGCCAACTACACCGGCATCGCGCAGCACGGGTACCCGGCGGGCCCGCTCGACCTCGTGCCCGGCCACGACGGCCACCTCTGGGGTTTCTTCCCGGGTCTTCCCCTCCTGCTCCGGGCTGGGATGCTCATCGCCGGCGACCCGATCGCTGCGGGCATCCTGGTGAGCGTCGTCGGAGAGTTCCTGGCCCTGTACTACCTGGCCCGCCTGGTGCTGCTGGAGCGCGCCGGCGACGAGGTGTCCGCGCGTTTCGCCTGCTGGGCGCTGGCCTTCTTCCCCGACGCCGTGTTCCTCAGCCTGGTCTACACGGACAGCGTGTTCCTTGCCGCCGTGATCGCGTCGCTCTACTACCTGCGCCGCGGGGTTCGAGCGGGCGCGTACGTCGCTGCCGGCGTCGCCGTGGCCATGCGCATCACCGGGGTGATGTTGCTGCCCGTTCTGGCGGTGGCGTCCCTGTGGCGGCGGCGCACGCTGGGGTGGGCTGTGATCGGCATCGGCGCCGCGGCCGCCCCGCTGCTGGTCTTCTGTCTTTATGCCTGGTCTCAGACCGGCGACTTCTTCGCCTACCTGACCGTCCAGGAGTCGGCGTCGTACGGCGGTCGCCACCTCGCCACTCCGGTGTCCGGCTTCTTGCGCACGTTGCAGACAGCGCTCGGCCCCGGGCCGTCGAGCTACACGTTCCTGTTCTGGTCGGACGTCGTCTGGGGCGTGGCGGGGCTGGTGGCGCTCGGCTACTTCGCGCTCAACTGGCGGCGCTTCGCGCCATCGCTGACGCTCTTCTCCACCGGGGTGTGGCTGCTGGCCACCTGCCTCACCTACTGGCAGGGGCTGATGCGCTACGAGATCGCCTTCATCCCGCTGTACCTGGCGGCGGCGGACCTGCGGCTGCGGCGGCCGGAGGTGGCCCGCATCCTGCTCGCGGTGTCGGCCGGCTGGATGGTGTTCCAGACCTACACGTTCGCCACCGGGCGCTTCATCGTCTGACTGCGAGCGGCCCGCGTGGTCGCCTTTACACCCGTGCAGCCCGGTGGTAGCGTCGGCCCACCGGCCGGCCGGCGACAACGCCGGGGCGCTTTTCCGTCCACGTCCTCTCCATGCGTTGACCAGGTCCGGGTACGCACGGAGACACCACGATGCCGGAGAGCTCGATCCCACGCCTGGTGGTGGCCGGTGTCGAATCGGGAGCGGGCAAGACCACCGTGGCGCTCGGGCTGGTCGGCGCGCTGAAGCGGCGCGGTCGGGCCGTCCAGACGTTCAAGGTCGGGCCCGACTTCGTCGACTGCGCCTACCTGGCCCACGCCAGCCGCAGGCCCTGCCGCAACCTCGACTCGTGGATGCTCGGCAGCGCCGGGGTGGCGCGCTCGTTCGCCCAGGGCGTGCGTGACGCCGACTGCGCCGTGGTCGAGGGCACCGCCGGGATCTTCGACGGTCACGGCGGACCGCCCGGCGGCGACGCCTCGGCGCCCGGGGGCTTCCCGGGCAGCACCGCCGAGCTGGCGCGGCTGATCGGCGCGCCGGTGGTCCTGGTCATCGACGTCGGCAACAGCGCGGAGACGTCGGCGGCGCTGGCGCTGGGCGTCAAGCAGCTCGATCCTGGCATCGACATCATCGGCGTCGTCCTCAACAGCGTCCCCAGCGATTACCGGCGCCGTGCCGCCGAGGAGGCGATCTGGAACTGGGCCAAGCTGCCCGTGCTCGGCGCGCTGCCCCGGCTTGCGCGCGTGCACATCCCCGAGGTTCGCACCGGCCTGCTGCCGCTCAGCGAGAACCCGCACGTCGACCCGGCGCTCGATGAGCTGGCCGGGGCGGTGGAGCGACACTGCGACATCGCGCTGATCGAGCGGCTGATGGGTCGCGCCACCGCGCTGCCCGCCACCAACGGACGCTCCGTCAGCCCCGCCACGGCCGCGCCGGTGCGGGTCGGCGTGGCCTTCGACGATGCGTTCTGCTTCTACTACGCGGAGAACCTCGAGCTGCTCGAGGAGGCCGGCGGCCAGGTGATCACCTTCTCGCCCCTCGAGGACAGCGTCCTGCCCCGTGAGATCGACGCCATCTACCTCGGTGGCGGCGTGTCCGAAATGTTCGTGCCACGGTTGGCAGCAAATCACTCGTTCATCGAGTCGCTGCGCCGCGCCCACGCCCACGGTGTGCCCATCTACGCCGAGAGCGGTGGCCTGCACCTCTGTGCGCGCAGCGTCCGCACCAGCGATGGCAACGTCCACGCCATGGCCTCGCTGATCCCGGTCGACATCGCGCTCGAGGCGGGTCTGTGCCACACCGGCTATCGCGACCTGCGCACCGCGTCGGACACCATCCTCGGCGGCGTCGGCACGCCGCTGCGCGGCCACGAGTTCCACTTCAGCCGGCTCCTCTCAGGGACGCGGGGCCTGCAGCCCGCCTACTCGATGCACGACGCCGACGGCGAGCCGCTCGGTTCTGAGGGGTGGGCCACCCCGACGCTGCTGGCATCGTTCGTGCACCTCCATTTCGGCCAGGACCCCGGCCTCGCGGCACGGTTCGTCGCGGCCGCCCGCGACTGTGCTCAGCAGCGTCACCTCCAGGCCACCGGCGCGTAGCCCCGCGCGGTCGAGGCCGGGGGCGGGTGTAAGGTGAAAGTGATGCCAGAGATCCGCGCCGCCAGCATCGGCGAGCTGCGCCGCACCGAGTACCGCGTGCTGTCGGTGCGCGCCGAGCTGCGCCGTAACCTGATGCGCCGCCTGGCCGGCGGAGACGCCCTCTTCGACGGCATCCTCGGCTACGAGGACTCGGTGGTGCCCCAGCTCGAGAACGCGCTGCTCGCCGGCCAGGACCTGATCCTCCTCGGCGAGCGCGGCCAGGCCAAGTCACGGCTGCTGCGCGGGCTCACCGACCTCCTCGACGACGCCATTCCCGCCATCGCCGGCTGCGAGATCAACGACGACCCCTATGCCCCCATCTGCCGCCGCTGCCGCGACCTTGTTGCCGCCGGCGGCGACGAGGTGCCGGTCAGCTGGCTGACGCCGCAGATGCGCTACAGCGAGAAGCTGGCCACCCCGGACACATCGATCGCCGACCTGATCGGCGAGGTCGACCCCATCCGCGTCGCCGAGGGCCGCTACCTCAGCGACGAGCTGACCATCCACTACGGCCTGATCCCGCGGACCAACCGCGGCATCTTCGCGATCAACGAGCTGCCCGACCTGGCCGAGCGCATCCAGGTAGGGCTCCTCAACCTCATCGAGGAGCGCGACGTCCAGATTCGCGGCTACCGGCTGCGCCTGCCGCTCGACGTCTTCGTGGTGGCCACCGCCAACCCCGAGGACTACACCAACCGCGGGCGCATCATCACCCCGCTCAAGGACCG
>JANWHI010000136.1 GCA_025450495.1 Candidatus Dormiibacter sp.
CGCACCGGGCGGTCGTAGAAGATGTAGTTCCAGGCCCAGTTGAGCAGCACGACCGCCTTGCTGCGGAAGGTGATGATGTACATCAGGTGCACGAACAGCCACATCAGCCAGCCGATGAAGCCGGCCACGCGGATCGGCCCGAGCTGCACGACCGCGTGGTTGCGGCCGACCGTCGCCATGGTGCCCTTGTCACGGTAGTGGAACGCGGTGGCCTGGCTGCAGCCGAGCTGGGCGATCACGTTGCGCGCCGCGTGAGTCCCCTGCTGGATGGCCACAGGCGCCAGCATCGGCAGCGGCTGTCCGCGGTCGACCAGCTCGGCCATGTCGCCGACCACCTGTACCTCATCGTGCCCGGGCAGCTGCAGCGTGGGCCGCACCGCAACCCTGCCGAGCCGGCCCACGGCAGTGGCGAGCTGCTCACCGAGCGACGACGCGCGCACTCCGGCGGTCCAGATCACCGTCGCGGCTTCGATGCTGCTGCCGTCGTCGAGCGTGATGCCACGGTCGTCGGCGTGCGCCACGGTGCGCCCGAACACGAGCTCCACGCCGCGGTGGCGGAGCACCGTCTGCGCCTTGGCGGCGAGGCGGGGATGGAAGGCGTCGAGGACGCGCGATCGGCCCTCGACAAGGATCAGGCGCACCGGCCTGAAGTCCAGCCGCGGGAAGTCCTTGGGCAGGAGGTGAGAGAAGAGCTCACTGAGCGCCCCGGCGTACTCGACCCCGGTGGGTCCTGCGCCGGCGATGACGAACGTGAGCAGGCGGCGTCGCTCACGGTCATCGGTGCACTCGGCGGCCCGCTCGAAGCGTTGGAGCACGTCGCCGCGCAGGGCGAGCGCATCGTCGAGTCCCTTGAGCCCCAGGGTGTGGGCGGCGATGTCGTGGTGTCCGAAATGGTTGGTCGCCGCCCCGGCGGCGACAATGAGGTGGTCGTAGGGCAGGACGCCGCCGTCGGTGCGGACCAAGCGGGTCTCGATGTCGATGGCCAGCACCTCGGTCATGCGCACGTCGCAGTTGCGCTGGTTGCGGAGCAGCGTCCGCACCGGGTGGGCGATCTCGGACGGATCGAGCAGCCCCGAGGCGACCTGGTACAGCAGGGGCTGGAAGAGGTGGTAGTTGTGCCTGTCGACGATGAGCACGTCGGCATCGGCCCCGCGCAGAGCACGCGCTGCGCTGACGCCGCCGAACCCTGCCCCGACGATGACCACGCGCGGCCGCGTCACTCCCATGCCTCCGCTGGGCTGTCTACTCGCGCGCCGTCACGGTACTCGCGTCGGCACCGCCTATGTTCGGCGCGACCCTGCGCTGCGGAAGGCTGGTGCCGCGGACCCGGACGTAGATGATGCCGGCGGCCGCGGCGACGACGCCAGTGCCTCCAGCGGCCAGGCAGTACGCCCACGTCCCGTAGCGCCCGCACAGCCACCCAGTGAAGAGTCCACCGAGCGGCGCGGTGCCGAAGAAGACGTAGCCGTACAGCGAGAGCAGGCGTCCGCGCAGCCGGTCGGGCACGACCATCTGCAGCGATGAGTTGGCCTGCGACCCGTACAGAGAGAAGGTGAAGCCGGTGAACACCAGGATCACGCAGGCCAGCCACACCGTGGTCACCGGGGCGAGCAACAGCAGCGACGCCCCGAAACCGAGCGCCCCCGCAAGCATCCAGCCCAGGCTCGCCCGCGATAGCGAGGCCGAGGTCAGCGCGCCGGCCAGCGCACCCCCACCGAAGGAGGCGCTGAGGATGCCGAACACCGCTGGCCCCGACGCCAGCGTGTGCGCGGTGAGCACCGGCAGCAGCACGTTGAAGTTGATCGCGACTGTGGCGATCACCAGCATCACCAGCAACACCAGGCGCACGCTGGGCGTCCGCCAGGCGTAGATCAGGCCCTCACCGACGCCGCGCAGCAGCGTCGGCCGTGTCTTGCCGCGGTCGATGGCGTGCAGCTCGCTGTCGCGCATCATCAGCAGCGCACTGACCACGGCGATGTAGCTGATCGCGTTGATCAGAAAACAGATTCCCACTCCGGTGGTGGCGATGAGCACGCCGGCGATCGCCGGGCCGAACACGCGCGACGCGTTGAAGAGGCTGGAGTTGAGGGCGATCGCGTTGGGCAGCTCGGCGCGGCCGACCATCTGGATGGTGAAGGCTTGGCGCACCGGGGTGTCGAGGATGATCACCGACCCCATCGCTGCGGCCAGGAGAAACACCTCCCACACCTGCGCGCTGTGTGTCAGGGCCAGGCCGGCGAGCGCGGCCGCCACCCCCATCGAGGCGGACTGGGTGAAGACCAGGGTCTTGCGCGCGTTCAGGCGGTCGGCCAGCGAGCCGCCGAACAGCCCGCCGAGCGCGTAGGGGCCGAACTGGCAGAGCGACAGGGCTCCGACCGCGAACGCAGAGCCGTGGGTCAGCTGGAGCACGAACCACGCCTGCGCCACGTTCTGCATCCAGGTCCCGCTCAACGACACCACCTGGCCGCCGAAGTACAGCCGGTAGTTGCGGTGACGCTTCAGCGAGGCGAAGGTCCGCGACGATGCCGACGCGACGCTCATGGCCGCTCCACCAGGGCGGTGAGCCCAGCGATGGCGGCGTCGATGGCCCGGAGTTGATCGTCGGGGAGCTCGCGCAGCCGGGTCGCCAGCCAGGCGGTGCGGCGCGAGCGCACCGCGCGCAGCACACGCTGCCCCTCGGGGGTGTTGCTGAGCCCGACACGGCGGCGGTCGCCGTCGCCGCTGCTGCGGGTGCGGGTCACCAGCCCGGCGGCCTCGAGCCGGTCGATGTGGTTGGAGATCGACGGCGCTGAGGTGCCCTCGCGCGCCGCCAGCTCGGCGACGCCGATCCCCGGGTTGTTGCTGATCAGCGAGAGCAGCGACACCTGGCTGCTGCCGACCCCGAGCGCGTGCAGCTCCCGACGCAGGTGCCTGTTGATGTGCAGGA
This sequence comes from Candidatus Dormiibacter sp., assembly GCA_025450495.1. Next base: position 2,927 of record JANWHI010000136.1, read on the forward strand.
CCACGGGGCGGAGGTGGTTGGCCACGGCCACGGGATCGAGGCCGGCCACGGCCGCACCTGTGGCCAGCTGGGCCCTGTCGATCACCTCTTCGTCTCCCATGCTTTCGCAATAATGATTATAGAGGCTAACTATATTATCGGCAACTCCCGTCACCGCTCTGATGCGACCATGCCTCTGGTGAATCGTCAGGTCCAGCGCTCGCGACGCCACCGTGGGGAGTCGGAGCGGGGCCCACGCACCACCGTGGCGGTGATCTTCGCGGTGATCGTGTCGGTGCTCTGGATCGAGCTGCCGGTCGACGCGCTGGTCGCCCGGGTCGGGGCCGCCGACCGCCCTCCGGCACAGGGTGGGCTCGCCTGGTTGTCTGTGCGCGACCGGCGCATCGTCGACGAGTCCGGGCGGACCGTGCTCCTGCGCGGCTTCAACACATCGACCCTGCTCGAGTCGACGGTGCTGCGCTCGCCGCTCGACGACGAGGACGCCGCCATGATGGAGAGCGACGGCTTCGACGTCGTTCGCGTCGCCGTGTCCTGGGGCAGGATGGAGCCGCAGCGCGGCCAGTGGGACCAGGGCTACCTGCAGAGCATCGCCGACACGGTGCGGATGCTCACTGACCATCACCTCTACGTCGTGCTCGACATGCATTTCCTGGACTGGAGCTCCAGCTTCGGCGGCTCGGGCGCGCCCGCGTGGGCGAACCTGCCCCTGGCGCCCGACCTGCACATCGGGGCCCTTGGCGATTGGCAGCGCCACCTCTCACCGGCGGTCAACGCGGCCAACACCTACTTCTGGGTGTCACCCGACTGGCAGGCCGATTTCATGCGCGCCTGGCAACTGCTCGCGCAGCGATTCCGGGGTGACAGCGGCGTGGCCGGCTACGACATCTACAACGAGCCGCACGCCATCCCGCTGCCGCCGGTGCGCTTCGAGAAGGACTTCATGTGGCCGCTCTACGCGCACACCATCGACGCCATCGCGGCCGTCGACCCCAACCACTTGTTCATCGTCGAGGGCCAGCTGCTCTCCACCTTCGGCACCGCCATCGTCCACCTGGTGGCGCCGAACCTCGTCTACTCGCCGCACGAGTACACCGGTTCACTGGTGCCGCCCACGTTCGATGGCAACCCGCAACCGCTGCACGACCACATCCGCCAGAGCGTCGACGAAGCCACCCGGGTGCCGGGCGCCCTGTGGATCGGCGAGTGGGGGATGGGAGCCGACCAGGCCCTGGCCACCACCTGGGTCGACGACGCGGTGGCGACGTTCACCGCCGCCGGGGCGGGCTGGGCCTGGTGGCAGTGGCGGGAGGACTCGCCCTGGGGGGTGCGCGACACGGCCGGACACACCAACATGGTCCTTCTCGATCACCTCGCCCGACCGTACCTGGCGGCGGCCCCCGCGGGCGTCACCGTGGCGACGCCGGCGGGGGCGGGGGTCTCGCTGGCACTGACCATCGACTCGTCATACGACGGCGCCGCCATCGAGGTCGCCTATCCCGCGCTCCACCACCCGCCGCAGGTCAGCTCGACGTGCACGGCGGTCTCGAGCCACTGGAACCCGACCACCGCGCGACTGGTGGTCAGCGCGGTGGCCGCGGTGACGTGCACCATCGCGACCAACTGAGGGCGGCCACGCAGGGTCCTGGGGTAAGGTGGCGCAGCACACACGGAGGGACAACGGCATGGCTGTCGAGGTCGGCGACGTCGCCCCTGACTTCACCCTGCGCGACCAGGACAACAACACGGTCACGCTCTCCGAGTTGCGCGGGCGCAACGTGGTTCTCGTCTTCTACCCTCTCGACTTCAGCCCCATCTGCACCAGCGAGCTCAAGGCGATCAGCGCGACCCGCGACCGCTACGACGCGGCCGGCGCCGAGGTGTTCGGCATCAGCGTGGACTCGCGCTACTCGCACAGCGCCTTCAAGCGCGACGAGCGGCTCGAGGTCACCCTGCTCACGGACTTCCACCCCAAGGGCGCGACGGCGCAGACCTACGGCGCCTACGTCGAGGGCGTCGGCTTTGCCAACCGGGCCACCTTCGTGATCGACAAGGCGGGTGTCGTCCGCCATCGAGTGATGGGCGACGTCGGCACCGCGCGCGACCAGGAGGAGTACATCCAGGCGCTCGCCGCCTGCCCGATCTGAGCGGTCAGCCCGCGGGCACCCGCAGGAAGCTTTCGGCAGCGCGGCCCTCGCCGAGCCCGTTCTGCTCAGCGTTGAGGTGCGCCCAGCCGCGGATGCGCTCGGCCAGGTCGTCCCAGTTGTCGTATTGGCTGGTGTGGCAGTGCAGCGCGGCCAGCTTGCGCTCCAGGGTGTCGGTGATGTCGACCACGATGTCGCCCTGGGCCATCGCCATCAGGTAGATCTCGGGCACGGTGTGCGGCTCGAGTCCCTCCTTCTCGAGCAGATCGATGTGGGCGAAGGGGTTTCGCGAGTCCGGGTACACCGCCGACAGCGCGGCCTCGCCGGCGGCCAGGTGGTCGGGATGGCTGGCGAAGATGCGCTGGTAGTTGCGCTCCGGTGACTGGGTGACCACGCGCATCGGCTTGCGCTGGCGGATCACCCTGGTGATGTCGCGACGCAACGCGATGGTGGGCTGCACCTGCCCGTCGGGGTGGCCGAGGAACGCGATCTCGGTCACGCCGACAGCGGCGGCCGCTGCCTTCTGCTCCTCTCGCCGGATGCGAGCCATCTCGGCGCGCGAGATGGACCGGTCGGAGCCGCCGGCGTCGCCGTCGGTGACGATGCAGTACGACACCTCACGACCCTCGGAGGTCCACCGCGCCGTGCTGCCGGCGCAGCCGAAATCGCAGTCGTCGGGGTGCGCGACGACCACAAGGATGCGCTCGGCGGAGTCCGGCTCAGGCACGAGCGTGGATGGTAGCCGAGGTCCACGCAGCGCCGGCCCGACGCTCGCACGTCGCAAATCGTGCGCCTGCGGCTACCGTGGAGAGGCGATGCGCGTCCCCACGCCGGCTGACCTGACCGAGCTGCTGCTGCGACCGCTGCCGTACACCAACCGCCCCCTGCCGATCACCGACCGCGACCCCGACCCCGGACTGTTCGGGCCGGCCTCGGTCACCTGGCGGGTGATGGCCGAGCCGCTGCTCATGCTCGGCGCCGGGCGCGCGCTGCTGATGCAGGCGGCGCACCCACTGGTCGCGCAGGGCGCCATCGAGCACAGCACGTACGCCACCGACCCGTTCGCCCGCTTCCAGCGCACCGTAGAGTGGGTCACCGTCGTCTGCTTCGGTACCAGCGCCGAGGCGCGCCGGGCATCCCGCCGGATCAACCGGCTCCACATCCCCGTCCGGGGCACGCTCCCGAGGCCCAACGCCACGACGCAGGTGGGCGCCGGCTCCGCGTACAGCGGCCGTGACCCCGAGCTGCTCCTGTGGGTGCACGCCACCTTCGTCGACACCATGCTGGTGTCCCATGACGCATTCGTCGGTGGCCTGCCGGCCGCCGACGCCGACCGGTTCGTGCGCGAGTGGGACGCCGTGGCTGCGCTGATGGGGGTGCCGGCCGCGCAGCTGTGGCCTGACCGCGCCGCGTTGCGCGCCTACGTCGACGACCGCGTTGGCTCGCAGGTGGCGCCCGGTGCCGGCTCGCGGTTGGTCGCGCAGACGGTGCTCAGGCCGCCGGCATCGTCGGCGCAGGCCCGGGCCGCCTTCGCCGTGCTCGCCTTCACCACCGTCGGCCTGCTCCCCGCCAGGGTCCGCAGCGGCTACCGGATCGGCTGGACGCCGGCGCACACGGCAGCGCACGCCGCGATGCGGCTGTCCGTCCGCAACCTTCGGCTGGTCCTGCCCGAGCGCCTGCGCTGCTCGCCGGTGTATGACCGCGCCATGCAGCGCACCCAGGGACTGCTCCGCGAGCGCGGCGAGGCTGCCAGCGCCTAGTCGACGTTCTCGAGGTCGAGCGGGCGCATGTTGAACACCATCGACTTGAGCCGCGTCATCGCCTCGATGGAGAAGCGCACGCCCTGCGTCCCCATGCCGCTCGACTTGGTGCCGATGAACGGGAAGTGATCCGGTCCGCGGGCGGTGCGTCCGTTGATCTGCACGGTGCCCACGTCGAGCTGCAGGGAGATCTGCATGGCGACGTCGACGTCGCGCGAGAAGATCGCCGCCTGCAGACCGTACTGGCTGCGGTTGCTGAGCCTCACCGCGTCCCCCGCGCTCTGCACGCGCAGCACCGGCAGGATCGGTGCGAAGGGCTCAACCCAGGCGATGTCCATCTCGGGCGACACGAGGTCGAGCAGGGTCGGCTGCACCAGGTTGCCGGCCCGGCTGCCGCCGCACACCAGCTTCGCCCCGGCGGCGACGGCGTCCTCCACAAGCTTCTCCGCGCGCACCGCCGACTGCGGGTCGACCAGCGGCGTGATCGCGCAGTCGTCGCGGGGGTCGCCCACGGTCAGCTTGGCGACACGCTCGGCGATGCGGTCGACGAGAAGGTCGGCGATCGCCTCGCTGGCGAGCACCCGCTTGACCGCGGTGCAGCGCTGGCCCGAATAGGCGTAGGCGCCGGCGACGATGTCACCCGCGGCCCCGTCGAGGTCGGCGTCGGCGAGCACGATCGCCGCATCCTTGCCGCCGAGCTCGAGCAGCCGAGGCACCATCCCTGCCTACTTGGCAAGGGCGCGGCCCGTGTCGCTCGAGCCGGTGAAGCTGATCATGTCGATGCCCGGGTGTTCGACGAGCACGTCGCCGATGCGCGAGCCGCGCCCGGTGACCACGTGGAGCACGCCGCGCGGGATGCCCGCCTCGAGAAGGATTTCGCCGACCAGGGTTGCTGCCAGCGCGCCCTGGGTGGGCGGCTTCAGCACCACCGCGTTGCCGGCGGCCAGCGCGGGTGCGATCTTGGAGATGGCGAGGTTGACCGGGTAGTTGAACGGCGGGATCGCCAGGATCACCCCAAGCGGCACGCGGTACGACACCGAGAGCTTGTTCCTGGCCTGGCGGGGGAAGGCGTCGCTGAACTGCGAATCGCCGATCACCCGCTTGGCTTCCTCGGCGGTGAACCTGATGAAGTCGGCCGAGCGGAGCACCTCGTCGCGCGACTCCTTGGTGGCCTTGGCGATCTCCATGACCAGGAGCTGGCTGATCTCGTCCGCGCGCTCCTCGAGGAGGTCGGCGGCGTGGTGGAGGAGGACGCCGCGTTCGTCCACTGGGCGGTCGCCCCAGGCCGGCTGCTCGCGGGCGGCGGTGCGCACGATCGCGTCGATCTCGTCGTGAGTGAACTCGTGCACCCGGCCCACCACCGAGCCGTCAACCGGGGAGATGACCTCGATGGTCTGCTCGGGGACCGGCTGTCGACCCTCGCCGAGGAATGTGTAGGAGCCGTCCAGCGGGGCGGATCGGAGCATCGGCCGATGATAGTCGTCGGGGGCGCAGGAATCCGGATGTGCTAGGGTGAAATCTGATAACCGAGTTGTCACAACCACCCCGCCACGAGAGTGTCGGCCACGCCAGGCCCACCGATGCAGGAGGTGACCCGATGGATCCGGCCGATTTTCGTGAGAAGCGCGTCACCACCGGGACGACAACCACGCCCGCAGGTGCGCCCGAGCCAGCCCCCGGCGCATATGCGCCGCCGGCCGCGCCCGTGGCAGCCCCGACCACGACCACGCGCACCTACGCGAGCCGCACCAGTGTGTACTCCGGGAGCGGCCGCGCCGTCCAGGTGATCTGGCTGCTCCTCGGCATCGTCGACGTCATCCTCGCCCTTGACTTCATCTTCCGCGCAGCCGGTGGAGCCAACACCGGGTTCGCCCATTACATGTACCGGATCGGGGGTTGGCTCGCCGCTCCGTTCGACGGCATCTTCACCAACACGGCCCTGGTCAGCGGCCGCACCTTCATCCGCTGGGCCGACGTCCTCGCGGTGGTCATCTACTCGCTCATCGCCCTGGCCATCGCCAAGCTGGTGCAGATCATCTCGAGGCCCGGCCCCGCTGGGACCCAGGTCTGACCGCGCGTTCCTCCGCGGCGCCCCGGCCTCACCCACAGTGAAGGGAGGTCACCGCATGGACGACACCGCTGTCGTTGTCTCGGGCGCGTCGACGGGAATCGGCCGCGCCACCGCGCTGCACCTCGACTCGCTCGGGCTCCGCGTCTTCGCGGGCGTCCGGCGCAGCCAGGACGGCGCGGCGCTGCGCCGCGACGCGAGCAGCCGGCTGACCCCACTGCGGCTCGACGTCACTGATACCGGCGACGTGGCCAGGGCGGTCGAGATGGTCGGCCACGCGGTGCGCGACGCGCGCCTCGCCGGGATCGTCAACAACGCCGGCATCGCTGTCTCCGGGCCCGTCGAGTTCGTCCCAGTAGAACTGTGGCGCAAGCAGTTCGAGATCAACCTCTTCGGCGTCGTCGCCATGATCCAGGCGTTCACGCCGCTGCTGCGCGAGAGCCGCGGCCGCATCGTCACCACCGGCTCGCTGGGCGGCCGGCTGGCCCAGCCGATGGTGGCGCCGTACTGCGCCAGCAAGCACGCTCTGGAAGCAGTCCACGACGCCCTCCGCATCGAGCTTCGGCCGTGGGGCATCAGCGTGTCGTTGCTGGAGCCCGGAGCCGTCAAGACGCCGATCTGGAACAAAGGCCTCGAGTCAGGGTCCGAGCTGCTCCGCAACGCCCCTGCGCAGTTGCGCGACCTCTACGGTGCCGCTGTGGAGATCGTCTCCAAGGTGGCCGTGCACGAGAACGAAACCGGCGTCGAGCCCATCGAGGTGGCGCGCGCCGTCGAGCATGCGCTGCTGTCGCCGCATCCCCGGACGCGCTACCCGATCGGCCGCCAGGCCAGGGTCCTCATCCCGCTGACGCGGTTCATCCCCGACAGGCTCAAGGACGAGCTCATCCTGCGCGTCAGCGGCTTGCCCCGCACGGCCGACAAGACCGGGCGGTCTGGCCCGCTCGAGGCGGCCACCGCCGCCTCTGTGACCGCGCCCGCCTAGGCTATTGGACAACTCCGCGCGCAGCCGCGACGATGCGCTGGTGCGCCAGCGTCGCGGATCGTTCAGTGGCGTCCGCGGTGTCCCCATCGCCCACCGGGAGTGGATACCCGATGGCGACGCGCGCGGCTCGGTGGTCATCGTGCACGGCATCAACGAGCACGGCGGCCGCTACGCGCACGTCGCGCAGCGATTGGTCCGCGACGCCTGGCTGGTTGCCGCCATCGACCATCGCGGCCACGGCCTCTCGGGGGGCCGTCGCGCCGCGGTCGAGCGTTTCGACGACTGGGTGGCCGACCTCGACACCTATGTCCGGCGTGTCCTCCTCGACGCTCCGCAGCCGCTGTTCATGCTCGGCCACAGCCTCGGCGGCCTCATCGCCATCGTGTACGCGTTGCACCACCAGGACAATCTGTCGGGGCTGGTTCTGTCGTCACCGAGCGTGATCCCGCGCAGCGGGGTATCCTCGGCAACCCTTCGCACCGGGCGGCTGCTCTCGCGGGTGGCGGCCAACCTCCCCGTGGTGGCCCTCCGCCTCGACGCGGTGAGCCGCGACCCCGACGTTGTCAAGGCGTACCGCGACGATCCCCTGGTGCACCTCGGCAAGGTCCGCGCCCGCACCGGCGCCGAGATCCTCGACGCCATCACCGAGGTGCAGCGCGACATCGGCCGGTTGAAGCTGCCGCTGCTGTCCGTGCAGGGGACGGTCGATCTGCTCGTCGACCCCGGTTCGGCGCGCTGGGTCGATGAGCACGCCGGCTCCGCCGACCACACCCTGCGCATCTATGACGGCCTCTACCACGAGGTGTTCAATGAACCCGAGCGCGATGCCGTCCTCGACGATGTCGCGCGCTGGCTCGACGCCCACGCCCCGGTCGGGGCACCAGCACCCTGAGGGCGACGTCAGGAGCGGGACGGGGCGCCTGAAACGCTGAGGTTGTCGAGCAGGCGGCGGGTCGCCGTGCCCACGTTGTCGACGGCGGCGTCGAACGCATCGCGGTTGGCCGCGGAGGGAGCGCGATAACCGCTGATCTTGCGGACGAACTGCAGCGCCGCGGCGTGGACCTCGTCGTCGCTCACCGTCGGCGCACCACGGAGTGTCTTGATGCTTCGGCACATGCGCCCAGTCTAGGACGGCGCGCGACCTGCTTGACTCCGTCCTGTGCTGACCACCGACGAACACCTCGCCAGGCTTCGGGTCGAGGGTGAGCGCCTCGGCGAGGTTGCCGCGGCAACGCCGTCGGATGCCCCCATCCCCGGCTGCCCCGGCTGGGACGTGGACGCGCTGCTCCGCCACATCGGTGATGTTCACCGCTGGGCCGCCACCATCGTCCGCGAGCGCCGCCACGAGCGGCCGCGCCGTGACTCGCCCGGACCCGACGACCGCGACGGGCTGCTCGCCTGGTACGGCGAAGGCCACGCCCAGCTCCTCAGCGCGCTGGCCGGGTCCAACCCACAGGAACAGTTCTGGACCTGGGCGCCGGCCCCCAACCCGCAGGGGTTCTGGGCGCGCCGCCAGGCCCACGAGACCGCCATCCACCGCCTCGACGCCGAGCAGGCGGCGGGGACGGCGACGCCGTTCCCGGCCGCAGCCGCCGCGGACGGCATCGACGAGCTGCTGACGCTGGTGTCGCAGCGCGGCAGAGTACCCGACGGCGCCGGTCGCCGCCTCCACGTGGCCGCCACCGACGCGCCCGGCGAATGGCAGGTCGAGCTCGGCGCCGAGGGCCTGGTGGTGAGGGTAGGCGAGCCGGGTGGCGACTGCTCAGTCCGCGGCCGTGCCGGGGATCTCTTTGCCCTGGTCACGAACCGTGGCCACGCCGGTATCGAGGTGTCCGGCGACCGCGACGTGCTCCGCGCCTGGCGCGAATCCGTGAAGTTCTAGGCCGGCTCAACCGGGGCACTTGGTAGGGTGGAGTGGTGATCACCCAGGAAAGCGACGCGCTCGCGATCGAGGGATTGGTCAACCTCCGCGACCTCGGCGGCCTGCCCACCCAGAGCGGTGCGCTGACTCGGCGGGGACGGCTGCTGCGCAGCGAATCGCCGCATCAGCTCAGCGACTCCGGCGTGCGCGCGCTGCTCGACCTCGGGGTCACCGCCGTCGTCGACCTGCGCACCGTCTCTGAGCGGGAAAGCCTGCCCAGCCCCCTGGTCGGAGCCGGCGAGGTGCGCGACCATCACGCGCCCATCTTCAATGACGGCGACGATTTTCCCAGGCACCTGGCCACCGCGTCCGAGGTCTACTGCTGGTGGCTGCGAGAGCGCGGCACGGGAGTCGCCGCCGCCCTGACGACCATCGCCGACGCGCACGCGGTCCCCATCCTGGTCCACTGCCACGCCGGCAAGGATCGCACCGGCGTGGTCGTCGCCCTGGTCCTTCGACTCGCCGGGGTCACCGTCGACGCCATCGCCGACGACTACGCACGGAGCGGTGTGCAGCTCGCGGACATCCTCGCCCGCGACCGGGTCAGCGCTCTCGCGGCCGGGATGGATGAGGTGCGCGCGGCGCGGCTGTTCACCGTGCATCGCGAGGCGATGGTGGAAACGCTTGCCTACATCGATGCCGAGGACGGCGGGATTGCGCCACTGCTGCGGCGCATCGGCCTCGACGACTCACGCATCGACCGTCTGGCGCGCCTGATGCTGTCCGAATACTGGCCATAGGCGAGAGAGGGGAGTCTCCCCTTGGACCCTGTCAAGGTGGCGACCCCGATCGGATTCGAACCGACGATCTCCACCTTGACAGGGTGGCGTGTTAGGCCAGGCTACACCACGGGGCCGCGGAGAGCGGATCATAGCATCGGGGTTTCCGCCGCCCGGTCACGCACAGCTACGCTGCGGTTCATGCCGGTACGCAGGCCCAACGAGATCTCCGCCGGGGGCGTGCTGGTGCGTCCCGCAGAGCATGGCTGGGAGGTGTGCCTGGTCCACGCCGGCACATACTGGGGACTTCCCAAAGGTCATCTCGAACCCGGTGAGACGGCTCGGGACGCGGCGCTCCGCGAGATCGCCGAGGAGTGCGGCATCCCGGTTGACGCACTGTCGATCGTCGCGGAACTGCCGCCATCGGAATACGTCTACCGCCGCGCCGGCAAGCTCATCTTCAAGCTGGTGCATCACTTCCTGGTGATCACAGCGCCGCGGACGGAGCTGGTGCCTCAGGCATCCGAGATTGACGAGGCGGCCTGGCTGTCGTTCGATGCGGCGATCAAGCTGGCCAGCTTCGCCGACACCCGTACCGCGCTGACGGCGGCACGTCCGCTTCTGCAGTCGGCGTTGCGCTGACAGCCCCGGCCTACAATCGGGCGACGTGCAGCTCTACGACACCGCGACCCGCACGGTCAAAACGCTGACCCCGCGCGATGGTCGCGTTGGCATGTACGTCTGTGGGATCACACCCTACGACGGCGGCCACATCGGACATGCCTTCACCTACCACACCTTCGACATCATCGCGCGCCGTCTGCGCTCCCAGGGCGTCACCGTGCGCAGCGTCCGCAACGTCACCGATGTCGACGACGACATCCTCCGCGTCGCCCGCGAGCGTGGCCAGAACTTCCGCACGCTCGCCGACGTCGAGGCGCGCCGCTTCGACGCGGACATGATCGCGCTCGGCATGCTGCCCGTCGACGCTTCCCCGCACGCCACCACAAGGGTGCACCGCATGGTGCAGTGGATCATGCGCCTGGTCGAGTGCGGGGCCGCGTACGACAACCAGGGGTGGGTGTACTTCGACGTCGATCGCTTCCCGGAGTACGGCTCCCTGAGCCGCCTCAACCCTGCGCAGATGCTGGAACTGTCACGGCAGCGCGGGGCTGACCCGGATGACCCAGGCAAGCGCAACCCGCTCGACTTCGTCCTCTGGCAGCCGTCGGCGGAGGGTGAGCCGAGCTGGCCGTCACCGTGGAGCATGGGCAGGCCCGGCTGGCACATCGAGTGCACCGTCCTCGCCGCCACCGAGCTGTCGCTGCCGATCGACCTGCACGGCGGCGGCGACGACCTCATCTATCCACATCACGAATCGGAGATCGCCCAGGCCGCGGCTGCCGGCGTGCCTGCCTTCACGCGGCATTGGGTCCACGCCGCCATGGTTGGATATCGCGGCGAGAAGATGAGCAAGTCGCTGGGCAACATCGTGTTTGTGCGTGACCTGCTCGCCCACACAGCGTCCGGGGCTGTGCGCCTGATGCTCTGCGCGCACCACCACCGCACCGCCTGGGAGTACACCGAGGCTGAGCTCATCAGTGCACAGCTGCGCTTCAACGATTACCAAACGGCGATGAGCAGCGGGCTGCGCTTCACCAACACCGACGCGCAGGCAGTCTACGACGACTTCATCGCCCGCATCGACGACGACCTCGACACGCCCGGTGCGCTGGCGATCCTCGACGAGGTCGCCGCCAGGCCGGTGGTCCTCGGCGATGAGCAGGGTGCCAACGTCACCGCCACCCAGGTGATGACCCGGCTGCTGACCATGCTCGGCGTCCGCCTCGATTGACGATCCCTAGCGCATCACTCTGAGGCGATCGGCCGCCTCATCGGCACGCTGTTGAGCCATCTCGGCCGCGATGTGCGTGAGCAGGAACTGCTCGAACAGCTCGCGTTGTTCGGTGTCGACCTGGCTGGTCACCTCCACACCCGCCCGACGGCGCGTCACCCAGGGCGGCACACCGCGCGCCACCACGAACGTGCCAACCCGAGCATCGACGAGGGCGTCGTCGGCGTCCGCCGCAACCTGGAGGCTCACCTTGAGGCTGACACCGGTGTTCTCGATCAACTTCCAGCTCCGTTCCCACCGCCGGCGTCGCTGTGCGTCGAAGATCACGGTGACCTCCTCCTCGGTCTTGACCGTCTCACTCTCGCGCGCGGTGCTGGCGAGCATCGCGACCACGCCGTCGCTGATCGCGTCGGCCATCCAGTCCACCAGCGAGGCGCCGCGATTCTCCAGCTCGGGGAGCGACCGCGCGTCCGCGCCCGCACCGAGCGCGGTGATGGTGCTGGCGTGGCGCCGGCAGTAGACGACCCCGCCCACCATCGAGCGGTGGTCCGGGCAGAACGCCGTGGTGCACGTCTGTCCGCGGCGATCGCGATACGCGCAGGGGAACCCATTGCTGTTGCTGCAAGCGCGCTCCGAGCACGGCAACGTGCCGGTCGGCTTGGCGAATTCGGGGGTGTGGCGTCGAAAGAGTGGTGGCATGTTGAGGTGCGCTTCTGGCGCAACCTGATCCTACCGCGAGGCCTGTGACGGACCAGCCACGATTTCGTGTTGCAATGCCCGCGTCAGGCGGCGCACATCGTCCATGAGCACGCTGAACTGCTCGAAGGTGAGGGACTGGGGTCCGTCGCTGAGCGCGTCGTCGGGGGAGGGGTGCACTTCGATGAGCAGGCCGTCCGCGCCGGCAGCGACGGCCGCGAGAGCCATCGAGGGAACCAGGTGGCGGTGGCCGGTGGCGTGAGACGGATCGACGATCACGGGCAGGTGGGACAGCTCCCTGACCACAGGGACCGCCGACAGGTCGAGAGTGTTCCTGGTGGCAGTCTCGAAGGTGCGGATGCCGCGCTCGCAGAGCACGACGTCCGCGTTGCCGTGGGCCACCACGTACTCGGCGCTGAGCAGCCACTCCTCGATGGTGTTGCTGAGACCGCGCTTGAGGAGCACCGGTTTGCCGGCCTCGCCGACTGCCTCGAGCAGGCTGAAGTTCTGCGCGTTGCGTGTGCCCACCTGGAGCATGTCGGCAGCCTCGGCGACCGCCTGCACGTCCGCCGGCGTCAGCACCTCCGTGACCACGGGGAGCCCGGTGAGCTCGCGGGCGCGGCGCAGATGCTCGAGGCCGGGGGCGCCGAGGCCACGAAACGAGTATGGCGAGCTGCGTGGCTTGTACGCCCCGCCGCGCAGCAGGTGAGCGCCTGCGGACTTGACCTTCCTGGCCGTGTCCACGAGCTGTTGCTCGCTCTCGATCGCGCATGGTCCCGCTGCCACCGCGAAGGCACCAGCCCCGATGGGCACCGGGCCCACGTGTACGACCGACGCGTGAGGATGCCACTCGCGCCCGACCAACTTGTACGGCTTGCTGACCGGGATGGCGTCGATGACTCCGGGAAGGGCGACCACCGCGTCGCGAATCGTCGCGGGGTTGGTCCCGAGCACACCGATGGCGAGGCGGTCGGCACCGGGAAGCTCGATGGGCTGATAACCGCGCTCGCGCACGTGCGCCATCACGTTGGCGACCTCCTCCTCGGTCGCCTGCGCGCTCATCATGATCAGCACGCGCCGATCCTGCCAGAAAACCTCACGACGACGACCATCTCCACACCGTCAGCACCGCCTGCAGGCCGGCGAGCTGCTGGTTGAAGGCGAACTGCGAGGTGTTGAGGACGATGTGGTAGGTGCTGGTGCCGTGGTTCACCACCAGGTCGCGGCTCTCGCCGGGGGTGCCCTGGATATCGCGGTCGTAGGTGATGTAGTGACCGATGGCGCCCCCGAGGATGAACTGCTGGGTTGCGCTGAGGTTGGTGGCGCCGTTGTTGGCGACGCTGTCGAGGTAGGGGATGACCTGGTCGTCGGGCACCGTCTGGGTCAGCACCACGACGTTGATGTTGGCGCGCACGTCGTTGACGTTCGGTTGCGTCTGGCCGGGAGGACCCTGTTCGACGAGGTACGCCACTCGCCCGTCGGTGCTCAGCTTCTGCACCTCGGTCTGATTGGTGATGGTGTTGGTCCAGCCCTGCGGAACCACGGTGCTGAAGGTTCCGGCGCTGACCGGGGTGCCCGGCGGCGGGCTCGGCGATCCATCTGGGGAGGCCGAGCTGGCACTCGGGGATGTCCCGCCGCTGCCGCAGCCGCTCAACACCCAGCACGGCAGCAGGCCCATGGCAAACCAACGGCGGGCTCGAAACACTGATGAGGACCTCAACGCTGTGGCGGCGCGGACCCAGCCCAGTCTAGTGGCGAGCTTCCGCGCCCCGGCCAGGTGCTGACGCGCCTGCCTGACAGGGCGCGGCACAATCGCGGCGTGACCCAACTGACGGTGGGCCGGGTCGGCCCCACGGAAGCAGGAGCGCTGGCGCGGTTGCTCAACGGCGACCCCGTGCACAACGTGTACCTGCGCAGCGAGCTGCGCCTGCTCGGCACCGCCGCGCCGTGGTGGTGCGTGTCCGGCGGTATCGAGATGCGCGCCGCAGTTCTTGCCGGGCCGCTGACGGTGCCCTATCTGCCCGACCTGGACGACGCGCCGCGTCTCGCCGAGGCCACCCGCGCGCACACCCCGCCGCACCTCATGGTGGGCCCGCGCCGCGCCGTGCTCGCCCTGCACGCCTGCAACGCGGACCGCCGCCCGGCCCGCGAGGTTCGCGACCCCCAGCCGGTGATGGTGGTCGACCGCTCCCGGTTGCGCGTCCTCCCACTGGCGCCACTGCGGAGCACGACGCGCAAGGACGTCGACGTGCTCGCCACCGCCGCGGGCATGATGCACCGTGAGGAGATGAGGGGTGACAGCGCGCCCCCCGATCGCGCCGCGTGGCGGGCGCGGATGAGCCAGCTCGTCGACCGTGGCTGGAGCTGGGCCTGGATCGAGCGCGGCGACCTGGTGTTCAAGGCCGAGTTGAGCGCGTGGACACCCGAGGTCGTCCAGGTCCAGGGGGTGTTCACCGCGCCGTCTCGGCGCGGACGCGGGGTGGCGACCGCGGGCATGGCCGCGCTCTGCTCGATGCTCCTCGAGACGGTTCCTCTGGTCAGCCTGTACGTCAACAGCTACA
>JANWHI010000137.1 GCA_025450495.1 Candidatus Dormiibacter sp.
CCGACGTCTACATCGCCATGGGGCAGACCGCCGAGAACGTGGCCCGGCAGCAGGGCATCACGCGCGCGGAGCAGGACAAGTTCGCACTGCGCAGCCAGCAACGCGCCGTCGCCGCCCAGGACAACGGCTTCTTCGCACGCGAGATCATCCCGGTCGAGCTCCCCGAGGGCGCTGCCGAGATGACCAAGGACGACGGCCCGCGGCGCGACACCAGCCTCGAGAAGCTCGCCGCCCTGGCCCCGGTGTTCCGCGCGGATGGCACCGTCACCGCCGGGAACTCCTGTCCGCTCAACGACGGCGCCGCCGCAGTTGTGGTCATGAGTGACACCAGGGCGCAGGCGCTGGGGATCACCCCGCTGGCCCGGATCATCAGCACCGGGCTCAGCTCGCTCAACCCCGAGCTGATGGGGCTGGGGCCGATCGAGGCCAGCAGGCAGGCCCTGGCTCGCGCCGGCATGGGCATCGCCGACGTCGACGTCGTCGAGATCAACGAGGCCTTCGCAGCCCAGTGCATCCCCGCCGCTCGCGGCATCGGCATCGATCCCTTCGATGACCGATTCAACCCCAACGGCGGGGCCATCGCGCTCGGCCACCCGTTCGGGATGACCGGGGCGCGCATCCTCTGCACGCTGCTCAACGACCTGCGCACCATGGACAGGACCATCGGGCTCGAGTCGATGTGCGTCGGCGGCGGCATGGGCATGGCGATGATCGTGGAGCGGCTCAACTAGAGTCGGCGCCGATGAGGCGAGCGGCGCTGACCAACCTGATCTGCGCTGGAGCCACCGCTGCGCTTGCCGCCTGCGGGTCGAGCGCCGCCCCCGCCCCACTTGCCACGCCCGCCGGCGCCTCGGCAACGCCCGCGCCGGCCCAGCGCACCGACCTGCAGGTCGTGTACACGCTCATCTACCCGCCGACCTCGAGCGGGGGCGACTGCTTCCAGGCCAACGGCGGCCCTGCCGCCACGGCATCCTGTCCCTTCACCTCGCGGCTGACGGCAGCGGTGGCGGCGGCGATCGCGGCCCAGACCTCGGGGGGCGGAGCCGACCCGGTCTGCGGCTGCCAGAACGTCGATCCCAGCCAGACGGCGACCTACACCGTGGGGACACCGCCGCGGGGAGGCACCATCCTGGTCACCTCGTTCGGGTCGCTGCACGTCGTGTACGTGGTGATCTGGTCGGGCAACGCCTTCCTTGTCGACGACATCATCTACTGCACGCCGGCAGTGACCAGCGTGTACCCCGGCGAGACGCCCAGCGGCTGCTGCGGCGGGGCGTCGCTCAGCGGGGGGCGGGCCCGGTGGCCACCGGGCGCGCCGGGTCGCTCACCCATTCGCTCCACGATCCGGGATACAGCGCGGCGCGGAGGCCGGCGATCTCCAGGCCGAGGACCTCGTGGGCGGCGGTGACCCCCGACCCACAGTAGGCACCCACCGACACGCCCGGGGTCACGCCGGCGGCGGCGAACCGCCGGCGCAGCGCCTCCGCGGGTAGGAAGCGTCCGTCGCCGGCCAGGTTGGCGGTGGTGGGGAGGCTGCGTGCGCCGGGGATGTGGCCGGCGACCGGGTCAACCGGCTCGACCTCACCGCGGTACCGTTCGGCTGCCCGGGCGTCGAGCAGGATCGCCTGGCGGGCGGTGAGCGCGGCAGCCTCGGCGTCCAGCACCGGCATCGCGCCGGGCGCCGCGGTGAAATCGCCCGCGTGGCCGTCCGGCTCGTCAGTTGACGGGGCCAGCCCGGCGGCGACCCATGCGGCGTAGCCACCGTCGAGGAGGCGGACATCCGGATGGCCGAAATAGCGGAGCAGCCACCAGGCCCGGGCGGCGCTGAGCCCGCCACCGGCGTCGTAGACGACCACCGGCCGGCGCGAGCTGACCCCGGCACCGCGCATCGCCAGCTCGAAGTCACGGGCGCCGGGGAGCGGGTGCCTGCCCCGGCCACCACCGGGCGGGGCAGCCAGGTCGCGGTCGAGATCCAGGAACCGCGCGCCCGGGATGTGGCCGGCGCGGAAATCCTCGATCCCTGGCGGGCCGGCGAGGCTCCACCTGACATCAAGGAGGAGCGGCGCGGGCTGGCCCCGGATGGCCGAGTCGAGCTCCTCCACGGAGATCAGCGGGTTGTCCACTCGATCGCCTCCAGAACCATGCCGCGACCCGGCGCGTTGCAACCATTGCCGCCGGGCGCACATGCGTACACCCGCGCGGCATCGAATGAGTGAACGCATGGTACGGTTCAAGTGATGATCTCCCGGCGCACGCTCGTCTACGCCACGGTCGCCACGGGGGCGGCGCTGCTGGCGGGCTGCGGCACCGCCAACATCGCCACCAGTCCCGGCGGCGGCGGCCCGGTCGGCCTCGCTGCCATCGCACCGACCCCGCCTGATCTCACCATCAGCCCGTCCGACCGTACCGCGGGGGTGCCACTCGACCTCCCGGTGAAGGTGTCGACCACCAACGGCAACATCACGGCGGTGGCCGTGACACGCATCGACGGCACCCCCACCCCCGTCCCTGGCACCCTGTCGAGTGACAGCAAATCCTGGACGGCCAGCGATGGACTCGATCCATCGGCTCGATACCGGGTTGTCGCCACCGCGGTCGGCGCCGGCGGCACCCATACGACGGCCCAGGCCGCGTTCGCGACGATCACCTCGGTGGCGGGGCGCCTGCTCACCGACTCCACCCCGCCTGATGGGGCCACCGTGGGGGTCGGCGAGCCGATCGACCTCACCTTCAACACGCCGATCGCGGACGCGCAACAGCAGGAGATCGTCAAGCACCTCAGCGTGGTCTCGACCCCGCCACAGCCGGGCGCATGGCACTGGTTCTCGGCCACGCAGATCCACTACCGGCCGGCTCAGTACTGGCAATCAGGCACCAAGGTGACGATCACCGCCAACTTCCACGGCGTCAACGCCGGCGGCGGCATCTGGGGTCTGGCCGGCTGGTCGAAGACCTTCACCGTGGGTGCCAAGCACGTCTCGCTGCTCAATGATGTGACCCACACGATGTCGGTCTACGAGAACGACAAGCTGGTCAACAGCTGGCCGATCAGCATGGGCAAGCCCGGCTTCGCCACCCTCTCGGGCAACCTGATCGTTCTCTACAAGACGTACAAGATCAAGATGAACTCCTGCCAGACGTTCGGTGGCGCCGCCTGTGTGCCCGGCAGCACCAACTACTACGACGACTATGTCTACTACGACACCGCCATCTCCACCAACGGCTTCTTCATCCACTCCGCGCCGTGGTCGGTGGGTGACCAGGGATCCCGCGACGTCTCGCATGGCTGTGTCAACCTCAGCGAGGCGCACGCCATCAACTTCTACAACTGGGCGCTCCCCGGTGACGTGGTGCAGGTCAGCTCCACCGTCAACGTCGCCGACATCAACAACGGCGAGGCCGACTGGCAGATCCCGTTCGCCCAGTTCGACAACACGGGTGTCGCCGCTCCCGTCATCGTCCCCAAGGGCGCGCTGCCGGGCGGTCTGTAACCGCAGTCAGGCAGGCGGTTCCGGCCGCGCCGAGCGGAGCCGCAACGCGCGCCGGATGATCGACTGCTCCTCCGCGTCGGCGGTGCGCAGAACGAACAGCATCAGCACATAGATCACCGCCGCCAGGACGGTCACCGTCACCACCGCGAGCTTGCCGTGCGGGTTGGTGAGCGCGATGAAGCCACCCATCACCAGGCCGGCGATCACCGGTTTCCAGCACAGCCTCACCACCCGCAACGGCCCCAACACTCTGCGCAGCGCGAACCACCCCACCGCCACCAGGCCGATCTCGGTGGCGACCGTTGCCCAGCTGGCACCGAGGTAGCCGAACCGCGGGATCAGGGTGATGTTGAGCGCGAAGTTCAGCACCAGGCCGCTCAGGGCCACGTAGGCAAAGAGCTTCTGCCTGTCGATGGCGTTGAGCACGGCGGCGAAGGTGTTGTCGACGAACATGAAGACGACGGCGAGCGCCAGGATGCGCAGCGCCGCGCCGCTCTCGGAGAACTTGCTGGTGATCAGGGCGATGTACTGCGGGGCAAGCAGGAACAGGCCGACGGTGATCGGCCAGCCGATCACGGCCAGGCCCTTGAAGAACTTCTCCGCCGACGCCAGCACCCGGTTCGGCGCGCTCCGGTAATAGATCGCCAGCACCGGGAACATCACCGTGCGCAGCGTCCCTGGGATGAACAGCAGCGCCTCGAAGGGGCGATACGCGAAGGTGTACCAGCCGACCTCGGCGTAGGAGCGGTAGTGCTGCAGGATGGGCACGTCGAGCTTGAAGTACACCGTGGTGAGCACGTAGGTGATCGCCAGCGGGATGCCGGCCCTGATCCAGCGCCGGAACAGCTCCGGCTCGAGCTGCCAGCGAGGCCGCAGGATGCGCCTGCTGAGCAGCACGACGATGAAGTACGCGGTGGCGAAGCCTGAGCTGGCCGCGTACGCCCAGAGGAAGTAGCCGGGACCGGCGTGGATCCGTGAGCCAATCAGCGCTAGCACCAGGATCACCGCCGTCTCGGGAACGATCTCGGCGATCTCGAAGTTGAGCCGTTGCAGCGCGTAGAGGCTGCTGCGCAACAGCAGCGAGTAACCGCTGAGGACGAGCAGCGCGAATGCCGGCAGCAGCAGGGACTCGATGCCGGCGAACCACAGGGCGGCGGCCAGCAGCGGCAGCGAGATGGCGATCAGGAACAGCTTCACCGAGGCGACGTTGTTGAAATAGCGAACCAGCTGATGGGGCTCGCGCGCACCCTCGCGCACGTAGAGCGCGGTGAAGCCGACGTCGGTGACGGCGCCGACCAGCGCGGTGTAGGTGATCGCGGTCTGCATCTGACCGAAGCGCGAGTCGCCGAGCGCGTTGCCGATGGCCACCACCGCGACCAGCGCGAGCACACGCGACGCGATCCGCGCGAGCAGGATCAGGACGGTGAAGCGGAGCGCTCTCGACCCGAGTCCGCTGGTGGAATCAGGCGCGACCGTGCCGGGCGGGTCTGGCGGCTCGTCCTGCAAGGTGGCCCATTCTAGGGATGGAGGCGGCGCCTCAAGCGGCGCTCGCGACGGTCCCACTCGTCAGCGCCGGCGGAGCCGCCACCGCGAAGCCGGTCCCACCACGGTCCCATCTCGTCGCGGACTCGGCGCACGCCGACACAGACATCCAGCGCGGTGGCAAGGTCGCCACTGCGCTCGAGGCGGATCGCGTAGCCGCGGGCGGCGCGGACGTCGCGACCGTCGCCGGTGTGGAGACGCCGCCAGACATCGATCGCCTCAGTCATGGCACCGCGACGCTGCAGCGCCACGGCAAGGCGATGAGCGGCGTGGCGCGCCCAGGGCTCGACGTCGGCGGCGACTGTGGCTCGCAGCTCGACCTCAGCGGCGTCGGCGACGCCGCGCCGTTCGAGGTGGCGGGCGAGGTGGTAGGCGTCGGCGGCGTGGGGCGGGCGCACTCTGTCCCCGCCGACGTGGGCGGCGAGGCGGGCGCCGACGAGCACGGTGCTGACGATGTCCTGGAGGTTGTGCGCGATGACACCGGCGAGGACCGGGGCCGGGGCGCCACGCAGCCAGGCACGGTAGCGGCTCGGTGCCTCGAAGCCGGGGACATCGTCGACGCGGTGGTGGTTGAGCAGTGACATCTCCGCGTGGCGGAGGGTGCAGGCGCCGAGCCGGTCGGCAAAGAGACGGCGGACGGGCCCGAGCAGGTCGCCGTGCAGCCGCGGTTCCACGCTCACCGGGTCGAGTCGATTCATGGTGCAGCGCGCCGCCAGGACCGGGATGTCGAAGCTGCGCCCGTTGTAGGTGAGCCAGAGCCGGTGCGCGCTGATCCGCGCCGCGATGGCGGCGAGCATCGCCTCCTCGCCGTCGGGGTCGACCAGCAGGTACTGCTCGCAGTCGAGGGTCTCGGCGCGCTGGATGCCGAGGCCCACCAGGAAGGCCATGACCCCGGCGCCGTGCAGGCCGAGGCTCTCGATGTCGAGCACGCCCACCCCCTCGCGGCCCACCCAGGCGGGGCCGGCAGCTTCGCAGGGATGACCGAGCAGGGCCATGAGGTCGGCCGTGGGGGGCATCGACGACAGGCCCGAGCACCCCAGGAAACCGCTGAGCTCGACGTCCAGCCGGCGGACGAAGACCTCACCGCGGGCTGCGGGTTCCGCGGCGAAGCCGAGATCGGCGGCGCGATCGGTGATGTTCCGGAGAGGCGGCCGCGGCGACGCCCTGGCGACGCCCGTTCCGCCCAGGGCGGACAGCCGCGCCCGCAGAGCGCTGATGGTGGCCGCCCGCTGCTCGATCACGCGCGCAGGGTATCGAACACCTGTTCGATGCGCAACGCTCCGCTACGATTGCGGCGTCTGCCTCGCTATCGCATTTGTACGCGGGCGGACTGACAGGGATCGGTATACTCGTGGAGCAGCGAAAGCTGTATCCCCCTTCCTGCGGAGCGGCTGGAGGCTATCCTTCGGCCGCTCCCACAGGGAATTTCCCCGGTGCTTTCGGGTCGCCCTCAGGGGGTCACGGTGTCGACGGCGCGCCAGCAGTACCAGGCCGCCGCTGAGCGGTGGGGACGGAGCACCTCACCCAGCGCCATCAGCTCGCGCGGCGCCGGCATGGTCTCGACGCCGTGGATCACGGCCCAACCCTTGCGCACGCCAAAGTCGTCGACCGGCCAGACATCGGGGCGGCGCAGGTCGAAGAGCAGGAACATCTCCGCGGTCCAGCGACCGATACCGCGGACCACCGAGAGGCGCGCCACCACGTCATCGTCGACCATGGCGGGCAGTTCGGCGAGAGGGACGGTGCCGTTGCTGGACCTGGTGGCGAGGTCGATGATCGCCGCCGCCTTGGCGCCGGACAGGCCAGCCCCGCGCAGGGTTTCGACAGGCAGCTCGAGGACGGCCGCGGGCGTCGGCACCCCGCCCTCGAAGAGGGCGATGAAGCGACCGTGGATGGCCGTCGCGGCGCGGCCGGCGAGCTGCTGGTACACGATCGCCCGAGCCAGGGCGTTGAACGCGTCCGTGCCTGGCGGGCGAGGCGCGAAGGGACCAGCTGCTCGCACCACCGGAGCGAAGGCGGGGTCGACACGAACCAGGAAGTCGCCGATCGAGCGCGGGGAGCGCAGCGGCCGGCGCGGCAGGCGCGGTGGGTCGGCGGGGGGCGATGCCTCGACCGTCACGGACGCGACGCTAGCAGCCGGCCGTCATCGAGCGATGACCAGCAGGCGCCGCGTGGCGGCCCGGCCATCGAGCCGCGCCGGCGCCGGACCGACGCAGGACGGGCAGCCGCCGTCGCAGCCGCAGCCGTCGACCAGCTCGGCAGCCATGCCCAGCAGGTCTGCGTGCCTGCTGTGGCAGCGCTCGGCGAACCCGACGCCACCGGCCACCGTGTCGTAGATGTAGCAGGTTGGCCAACCCGCCTCTGTCGACGGCGCAACGCGCGATCCCTCGGGCCGCCCGCCTGCGACGAACTCCACGGGCTCGTCTGCCGGCGGCGCCGTCACGGCTTCCGGAGTGCCCAGCACCGCCGCGGGTGGCGCGGCGGCGCGCAACTCGGCCTGGGTGCCAAGGTCGCGCGGGTCGCACATGCAGAGCAGGCAGGCGGCGGCGTGCAACACGGCGGCCAGACCGGACAGGCCTGCGTCCACCTCAGCGCGGTCGACGCCGCGGAGAGACTGCGGGTCGAAGGCAAACCACGTCGCGATGGTGTGCAGGTCCTGCTCGGGCAGGGAGATCGGCCCGGCGCCGATGTTCTCGTGGGTGAGGAAGCGCACCTTCTTGTACATGGTGGCCAGGCGGCTGACCCGCACCTCGCCGAGCGACAGCTTGCACTGGCTCCCGGCGGGACCCTGGTAGCGCTCGAGGATCTGCAGGGTGGTGCGGGTCTCCGCGAGGGTGAAGTGCTCGACGCTGACAGGGTGAACGTAGGCGCGCTTCTCCTCCCAGTCGAGCCGCTCGACGTGGAATTGATTGCCCTGGTGCAGGTAGATGGCGTCGTCGTGGACAAGCACCGGGGCGGCGAACTGATCGACCTCGCCGATGACGGTGCCATCGCTGCCCGGCCGGCCTCCCCCGCTCCCCGCCCACGGACCCTGCGGGCCCTGGCCCGGGCCGCCGGCGCCGGTGGAGGTGTCGATGATGACCACGTTGGTCGCGGCCGCCCGGCGCAGCGAGATGGCCTCAGCGGGAAAGGCGTCGGCGGCCCAGTGGTAGCGCGAGCCGGTGCGGTGCACGAGGCCGTCGTCACAGAACAGGTCGAGGAGCGCGCCGGTGGTTTCCACCCCAGCACCGCCGAAGCTCTCCCCCATCTCGAACGCCAGCTCGAATGCCGCCGCCTGCAGGTGGGCGCCGAGCACGAGCAGGTTGTCGGGGTTGACCAGACCGTGCTCAGGTGGTGCGTCGAGCAGGTAGCGCGGGTGGGTCACCAGGAACTGGTCGAGCGGCGAGTCGGTGGCGATGAAGACGCCGAGCGACTCGGTGTCGCGCCGACCCGCACGCCCCAGTTGCTGCCACGTCGACGCGATGGTGCCCGGGTATCCGACAAGGATGGCAGCATCAAGGTTGCCGATGTCGATGCCAAGCTCCAGCGCGTTGGTGCTGACCACGCCGCGCACGCTGCCGTCGCGCAGACCGGCCTCGAGGGCGCGGCGCTCCAGCGGCAGGTAGCCGCCGCGGTAGCCGCGCACCGGCGGCGGGCCGCCCTGTCGCGGCGCGGGGTGCAACCTTTGCAGGTAGTTGAGGAGGACCTCGACACCGGAGCGGCTGCGCGTGAACGCGATGGTCTGCAGGTTGCGGGTGAGCAGGTCAGCCATCAACCGCCGCGCCTCGAGCGTCGCCGAGCGGCGTACGCCCATGGTGCCGTCCACCAGCGGCGGATTCCAGAACCACAGGCGCCGGGCGGCACGCGGCGCGCCGTTGCGATCGACGAGCTGCACCGGGCGCTCCAGGAGCTTCTCGGCGAGCTCGCGCGGGTTGGCGATGGTGGCGCTGCAACCGATCAGGGTGGGGCTGCTGCCATAGAACTGGCAGAGGCGGAGCAGGCGACGCAGCACGTTGGCGAGGTGCGAGCCGAACAGCCCGCGGTAGGCGTGCAGCTCGTCGATGACGATGTAGCGCAGGTGCTGGAAGAGCCGCACCCAGTTGGTGTGGTGCGGCAGGATGCCAGCGTGCAGCATATCGGGGTTGGTGACCACGATGTTGCCGTCGTTGCGCACGGCGCGACGCAGGCCTGGCGCGGTGTCGCCGTCGTAGGTGGCGGCGCGCAAGCCCGGCGGCAGGTGGATCGCGATGTCCTGGAGGCCGGCGAGCTGGTCCTGGGCGAGGGCCTTGGTGGGGAACAGCCACAGCGAGCGGACCTCGGGGTCGTGCAGCCACGCGTCGAGCACTGGTGCGGCAAACGCCAGGGTCTTGCCACTGGCCGTCGGCGTGACCACGACGACGTCGCGGCCGGCGAGCGCGTGGTCGATCGCCTCGGCCTGGTGGATGTAGGGGCGATCGATGCCGCGGGCGTGCAGCGCGGCGAGGAGACGCGGGTCCAGCGCTGACGGCCAGCCGGCGTACTCAGCGGCCTGGGCCGGGAGGACCTCCTCGTGCACGATGCGGCCGGCGACCGTGGCGCTGGCACGGAGCTGGGTCAGCGCATCGGCGACGGGGTCGAGCAGCGTGGCCATCGGGTGGCGCGAGTGTAACGAACATCTGTTCGCGCGGCAATGTCCCTGGCACTATGGTGGCCCCGCGCCACCGGCCCCTGCCGACAAACGATCACTCAGCCGCTGTGCTCGTGCTCCCCGGCGGGAACCATCTCGCCGTTGCTCGTCTCGGTTTCCGCAGTGAACTCAGCATGGCTCGTCTCATCGCTGTGGTCGACGTCCTTGCCTCCGCTCATGGAGATGCTGCCATTGAGCGTCGCGCCATCCTGGACCACCAGGCGGGCGGCGGATGCGTCGCCCTGGAGCGTGCCAGAGCCGCTCAGCGACAGACGCCGGGTGCTGGTGACGTTGCCCCTCACCTGGCCGCGGATGTCGACGTTGCGGCCCTCGACGGTGGCGATGACG
Source organism: Candidatus Dormiibacter sp. (assembly GCA_025450495.1). The sequence continues at coordinate 10,027 of JANWHI010000137.1, forward strand.
GTCGCCGTCGACTCGACGATGACATCCCCGATCGCCAAGATCTCGCCTTCAACGTCCCCATGAATGGTGACGCCGCTCTCTGTGCGCAACGTGCCCTTCAACGAATCAGTGGGACCCAGCACGATGGGCCCAGTCGCAACGGCGGTGTTGTTGCGGTGTCGCCCGGAGCGGCCTACGGGTTCATCTGCCATCTTCGTCACTCCCAGCGTGGGGCACGTCTCGAGTGAGGGGTGCTCTCCTGCCAACCGCTAGGATTCTAGTCCCTTGTGAGCCCCGACCCGGAGTCCGACATTGGGACGTAACATCCCCGGCCACGATCGCGCGCTCGAGGACTTCCTGGACACCTTTGCCGACCATGACGAGCAGTGGGCGGGGTCGTTGCATCTCACGGTTGCCGCTCGCCTGGTCGATCTCGCTCGGCCAAAGCCTGGGGATGCGTGTCTGGACATCGGGGGCGGCGACGGGATCGTCGCCGCAGCGCTGGGTGAGGCGGTGGGCCCGAGCGCCTTGGTCGGCAGCATTGATCTCGGCCAACGGTCGATCGAGCTGGCGGGGTCCCATGACGCCGGCAACACGCATCGCCTCAGGGGAAGCAGCGATGACGTCATGTTTCGAGACCAGACCTTCGACGTGGTGGTTCTGTCCAGGTCGATCTCGTACGAATCCGATGCGTATGCGGTCATCGGAGAAGCGACGCGCATCCTCAAGGTCGACGGACGGCTGGCGCTCTTCTGTCGGCGCCGTGGCCTGGGGACGCCTGCCGAGGAAGTCTTTCTGGATCAGCTGGCGGCGTTCCTGCGGCAACAGGGGGTCGTGCTTCCGGATCAGTTCCTCGGCTATCCGGGACTCGCGGATCGACGAGAGCTGGAGCTGGCGCTGAGGATGGCCGGCTTGCACAGCATTGTCTTTGGCGACGTGGTGACGGGTGGACAGGCAGCTGATGCCGCCGCGTTCGACGCGGAGATGATGGGGTGCTGGCCGGCCGCCCGCATCCTGCTTGGTTCACTCGCAGGCAGGAAACGATTGGAGTTCGATGAGCGGATTGGCCGGATCATGAGAGCGCTCGGTGACGAAGGGTTCCGCTATCACCATCCCTACCTGCTGGCGGCGGGCACCAAGGCTGGGGCTCTGCCGTAGCTGGCTACTTCCAGAGCCGTCTCCAGATGCCGCCACGCCCGAGAGCGCGGCCCACGGCGATGTTCTTGGCACGACGCGCAATGCGTCGCGGGTTCCCCGAGGCGATCGCGCTCAAATTGTTGGAGATCCGGGCCGCCCGGTAGAGCGCGCGTGTGATGTTCATCGATGACTCCTTTGTTTGGTTGGTGATTATGGGTTGACACGGCTTGAGCGGCTCTCCACGCCTCTATGGTCACCCAGTGGCGGCCAGTCGGCGGCGAGCGCTGCACGCGGTGCAATCCCACGAGTCGGTGTACGGGTGCGTTGTCAACGCGTCCGCGCTCCAGGAACAACCGGCAGCCCCACGCAAATAAGGCAATCGCGTCCAGCAGGTAGCCGTCAGAGCCCTTCGACCACGTAGCGGCCGTCCGCCTTGGTGGCCACGATGGCGGTCTCGAGGTCCTCAACGATGCGGCTGTAGAAGTCGCACCGTGCCTCGTAGTCGGCATGAGGGTCGAGAGGCCCGGCGACGCGCGTCCGCGCCTCGATCCACGGTGGCGTCAGCTCCAGGAGCAGACGGCCCTCGTAGATGACCCGAACGACGCTGTCCTGCGCCTCGGGCACGTTCACGCTGATCGAGAGGTCCACGCCGGTGGCCGAGATCAGCTTCCAGGAGCGGCCCCAGGTGCGGTCACGCAGGCCGCCGCCGTTGACAACGCCGCTGACGTTCAGGGGGTGGCCCGGGAAGTGCGTCGCCAGCAGGTCGCGAATCGGACCGTTGAGGTCGCGGCCGATCCAGTTGGCCAGGGAGGGAGCGCGATTCTCCAGGTCAGGCAGTGGCAGCGAGGCATGGTCGGGGCCGAGCGCGTTGATGATCCCGGCGTGGCGGCGGCAGTAGATGGCGCCGAATGCAAGCCGCTGATGGTCGCGGCACCATGCGCTTTCGCACTGCCGCTGACGGCGGTCGCGGTAAAAGCAACGGACAGCCTCGTGCGAGGCACAGGAAGGCGCTGAGCACAGGAGGTTCCCCCGTCTGAGCGCCAGCGAGAGCTGTCCGCTCAGTCCCGAACCCGGAGCCTGGTGAAGCACGACTGTCAACCTGTGTGATGGGGCGTGTCGATCACCATCCCCCAATCCGCGGGCGAGCGGATGAAAGACCCGTCACAGCTCGGCAACGGTCCCCGCCCATCCGGTGGCTGGGCAACGAATTCGCGCTCCCCGGTTCAGCGTCCGCGGATGTCCTGGCGGCTGAGCTTTGGACCAAAGCGCGGCGCGCTGCGCCCGCCGGCCATCAGCAGGTTGATCACCCGGCCACGCTGACCGGCATAGGGCTCGAGCAGCTCGAGCATGCGGCGATCGTCGCCACGCGCCTCGCCGGCCAGCGCGAAGGCCACGGTGTTGGGGATGTGGTAGTCGCCCAGGGGCACGGCGTCGGGATCACCATGGCTGACCGCGGTGACCTTGGCGGCGGTCCACGGCCCCAACCCGGGCACCGACTCGAGGAGCAGGCGGGCGTCGTGCGCAGGCTGCGCCGCGAGGGCCTCGAGGCGGCGTGCTCGCCGCGCCACATCGACGATGACCGCGGCTCTGCGGCGCTCGATGTTGCATTCGTGGAACGTCCAGTACGGCGTGGATGCGACCCGCGCCGGGTCCGGCGGCAGCAGCAGTCCCAGCGCCCCTGGGGCAGGGTCGCCGAGGCGGCGAACCAGGTCGCGATAGCCCCGGCGGGCATCGAGCCCGACCACCTTCTGGGCGAGCACCACCCACACGAGAGCGTCGACGATCGAGGTGCCGGAGGTCATCCGCATCCCGACGCAGCGGCGGCGCGCCTCGGCGACGGCGCTGTGCACCGGCCGCAGACGTGTGGGATCGTCGTCCAGGCCGGCGAGCGCGGGCGCCAGCTCCAGGGCTGCGTCGGCGCCGGGCCCGGCGGCGTCGGCGACGAGGTGGTCGCCGTCGCGGCGGAGGTGGAGCGTCGCCGGGCCCGCGAGCGTGCGCAGGGCGCGCCAGACCTCGCCGTTGCGCACCCGGATGGTGGGGTCGTCGATCCCCTGGCGAAGGGTCGACATGGTCGCGGCCAGGTCGAGCGGGCCGTGACGGATCGGGAGACGGCGGGGGCGCGAGCGGAGGTCCGAGGTGGTGGCCACACGCCGACGATAGCGAGCCGCCCCCGGCCTTCTGTGGCGCGTCGGTTTCCTGCCCACCTGCGATCGGGTACAACGGCACCGTGGCAACCACGTTCCAGGACTACTACGCCATCCTCGGGGTCCCGCGGACAGCGACCCAGAAGG
>JANWHI010000138.1 GCA_025450495.1 Candidatus Dormiibacter sp.
ATCGCGCGGTCGTCGAGCAGCTCGTCGCCGGTCACCTGGATGGCGATGCCTCCACGGGGATGCACGCTCCGCCCCTTGACCTGGAGGCGCGCGTAGCCGTCGGTGGAGATGCGATGGATGATCCCGTCGATGCCGCGATCGTCGAGCGGCAAAAAGACGTGGAGGTCGCCGCCCGATGTTGCGATCAGCGTGCTCCAGACCAGGAACTCCGCCACCTGGCCCACCGCCAGGTTGTGCAACCGCGGGGATTCGCCGGCCGCGGGGTCCATCCTCGGATCCTCCTAGCCGCTCAACAGGTGGAGCCGCACGCGCCGCTGCGGGTTGTCAATGTTGAGGTCGACGAGCACGATGCGCTGCCACGTCCCCAGCCCCAGCACGCCGCCCTCCACCGGGACCACCAGCGACGGGCTCACCAGCGCCGGCAGCAGGTGGTCGGCGCCATGCCCTCTGCTCCCGTGGCGATGGACGTACCTGTCGTCGCGAGGCAGCAGCTCACCAAGCGCTGCGGCCAGGTCGTGCTCGCTGCCGCTGCCGGTCTCGATCAGCGCCAGGCCGGCGGTGGCGTGGAGCGCGAACACCGACAGCAGCCCGTCCCCGCCGCCGCGCACGAACGCGGCGGCGTCATCGGTGATGTCCACGACCTCGCTGGTGCTGGTGTCGACCCTCAACTCTGTGGACTTCATCGGGACCAGATCCTCGAGCCAGTGAACAGTCCCGTCAATCGTGAACCCGCGGTACCGTCAGGGTATGCTCGGGTGACCGTCGGACTCGTCGATGAGGGAGGGAACGAATGTACCGCCGGCCCGTGCCGCTGGGCTTGGTCGTCTGGCTGATCATCGGCTGCATCGTCGCCGCCAGCCATCACTACTTCGACAACCTCGGATCCATCGGCCCCATCCTGTCCGCAGCCCTCGCCGTGATCCTCTGGCCACTCATCCTCATCGGGGTGAAGTTCACCATCACCACCTGAGCTCGGCGGCGTACACATCCTCAGACGGCTGCGAGACCATGGCTGGCCGCAACGGAGGAGCGTCGCTGAGCGATGGTACGGGTGACGACGATGGCAGGGGCGTGGTCGAAGCGCTCTACACCACGCACGCCCCGAGGCTCGTGGCCCTCGCGCGCACGTTGACCGGTAGCGTCGATGCTGCCGACGACCTCGTCCAGGAGACCTTCCTCGGCCTGCTGCGAGCATGCCGGCGCGACCCCAACTACGTTCGCGAGCCGGCCTGGCCACTGCTGCGCACCATGCTGGCTCGGCTGGCGGGCCAACGGCGCCGGAGCGTTGGCCGCGAGTTGCGACGCCTCGCGAGAGTGTACGAGCGGCCGTCGGAGGGCATTTGGGACAGTGACTTGGAGGTGGTCGAGGCTCTGCTTTCGCTCCCGCCACGCATGAGGGCCTGTGTCGTCCTGCACTACGGAGAGGATATGCCGGTGGCCGATGTCGCGCAGGCGATGAACACCGCTCCGGCGACTGTGGCCGCTCAGTTACAGGTGGCGCGCAAGAGACTCCGCAAGCGTCTGGAATTGGATGACGCGGCTGCTCTGGGCTCTGTCGCCCGGAGGAATCATCGTGGATGACCGTCGCGACTTGTTCGATCGTTGGCTGTCGACGCGGATCAAGAGCGTGCAGGCACAGGCCAGGTCGGAAGCGGTCCCGGCATTTCGCGTTGGCCGGCGCCCCAGGCGAGCGACGCGGGTGTTGGGCTCGTCGCTCGCGGTTGTCTTGATTGTCGTGGTTGCGGCAGTGGCGCTGATCACTCACCAGGGCACCGGAGGGCAGTCCGCGCCACCTTCATCCCCAGGCTCCGTCGTCCCGTGGCTCGGACTACCTGCGGCACAGCACCCCACGTCACGTACGCATCGGGGAATCGAGGCATGCGCTGCGTCGACTCTTGCGGTCACAGCGACGGGCGAGCCATTCATAGGTAATGGACCGGCGAACGCCTCGTCGTGGATGGTTGTCATCCGAAATGTTGGAAATACCGTTTGCTTCATCGGGCCCACCGTCGATGTCGCGTTCATCACGCCCGGTGGACGGCAGCGGCTCCCTCGATTGTCCAACGGTGATCCATCGGGCGACATCATCTATCTCGTTCCGGCTGGATCGACCTCAGCCGCGACGGAAGCAGTTGGAGACCTCAACGCAGGATGCATGCCGTTGGGTACTCGACTCGAGTTGAGTCCCGGGCCGACACTCGGCTCGATCACCATCGACCCGGGCCCCCCCGGCGGTGCCGGTCCACCGTGCGCCAATCCGAAGGGCCCCTACTGGTTGTTCCTCACGGTGTGCTGCTACGACGGACCCATAGGGCGACCAGCGCCCCAGGCCCAAGCGGTGATCGATGCCCCTAACACCGTGCACCGAGGTCAACGAACTCACTTTCTCATCACCGTGAAGAATGCTCCTCAGAACACTACCCGGCCGTGCTGCGTAACCTTGCCACCTTTGCCCACGGTTACCCTGAAGCCGTGCCCGGTGTACCAGGAAGAGCTTGAAGGTGTGGCGGGAACGGCAGTCGCCTACACCCTGAATTGCGGGCAAGCCAGACCAATCGGAAATGACGGCACGGAAACCTTCGAGATGTTCATCACCGTCCCCATCGGAGCGCATCCCGGCCCCGCCGTGCTGGCATGGCGTTTCATCAGTCCAGACAACCTGGCGAACGCGACGGCCTACATCGAGATCGCCCCGTAGCGCGACCCTACCGCGGCGCCCCCTCGCGCAGGCTGGTCAGGTCGATGACGAACCGGTAGCGCACGTCGCTCTTCAGCGTCCGCTCGAAAGCCTCGTCCACGTACTGGATGGGGATCACCTCGACATCTGACGCCACCCCGTGCTCGGCGCAGAAGTCGAGCATCTCCTGGGTCTCGCGGATCCCGCCGATCTGCGAACCGGCCAGACGGTGACGGCCATTGATCAGCGCGCCGGCGTCGAGCGGATATGGGGGTGGCAGGCCGACCAGCACCATCGTCGCGTCGCGGCGCAGCAGGCGCAGGTACGCGTTGTAATCGTGCGTCGCCGACACGGTGTCGAGGATGAAATCGAAATGCCCCGCATGCTTGGCCAGCGCGTCAGCATCTGATGTCGCCACGAAGTCGTCGGCGCCGAGCCGCGCGGCGTCCTGCTGCTTGCCCGGCGAGTGGCTGAGCACCGTGACGTGCGTGCCCATCGCGTGCAGGAACTTCACCCCCATGTGGCCGAGGCCGCCGAGGCCGACCACCGCCGCCTGCGAGCCGGCCCCAGCGCCGAAGTGGCGAATCGGCGAGTACGTTGTGATGCCAGCACACATGAGCGGCGCCGCGCCGTCGAGCGGCAGGTCCTCCGGGATCCGCAGCACGTAGGCCTCGTCGATGACGATCCGCTCCGAGTAACCGCCGTACGTCGGCGTCTTCCCGTCCCGCTCGTACCCGTTGTACGTGGCTGTCATCCCGCCGCGCTCGCAGTACTGCTCGTCGCCGGCCAGGCACGACGCGCATTCACGGCACGAATCGACGAATACCCCGACGCCCACCGTGTCGCCGATGTTCCATTTGGTGACGTCGTCGCCAACACTCACCACGCTGCCAACAATCTCGTGGCCCGGCACCATCGGGAAGATCGAGCCACCCCACTCATCGCGGGCCTGGTGGATGTCGCTATGGCAGACGCCGCAGTAGCGGATGTCGATCACCACGTCGTGCGGTTTGGGGTCGCGTCGATCGAACTCGAATGGGCGCAACGGTGCGGTCGGGCCGGTCGCGGCGTAGCCGAGCGTCCTGGGCATGATGGCCGTCAAGCCTAGCCGCCAGCCTCCACCATCCGCACCACCGTCCCCGGCGAAACCCCAGTGCGCGCGGCCGTCCCCGCCCGCAGCTCGATGGCCCCCTTCGACCCGCGCACCAGCGTGCTCGCCCGCCACGGCTTGATGGAATCGAGCACCCGCAGCACCTTGCCATCACCGTCCACGAACAGCACGTCAAGCGGAAAGCGCATGAAGAACATGTGGATCGAGTTGCACGGCCGCAGCGCCAGCCCGTGCCCATCGGGAAGGTCGGCCCGGAACATCAGTCCCAGGAACCGAGAGACCATCCCGTCGGCCAGCTCGACGTGCTCGGCGACCACCGCTCCGGCGTCGGTCTCGAGCCGGTAGGTGTGCTTCATCACCCGCATGGTACGCAGCGCTCAGGTCGCCGAATCGGCCGGCCCGGGTATCGTCAACGCATGACTGCTCAGATCGTCGAGATGTACATCGACCCCCTGTGCCCCTGGGCATGGCTGACCTCCCGCTGGCTGCTCGAGGCCGAGAGGGTGAGACCGTTCACCCTGGTCACCAAGGTGTTCTCGCTGGCCGAGGTCAACCGCGAGCAGAAGCAGCACCTCGAGCACCTCGACGCCATGTCGCGACCCCTGCGCGTGCTCGTGGCAGCGCGACGCGCCGGAGGCGAGGCGGCCATCCGAGCCGTCTACACCGAGATGGGCGAGGCACACCACGAACGCGACCAGCCCCTGGGCGACGATGCCACCCTCCGCGCCGCGGTCGTCGCCGCGGGGCTGGACGCCGCCCTCGTGACCTCCGCCCTGTCCGACGAGGACGTCCAGGCCGAGGTGCTCGCCGAGCATGCGGCGGTCGTCGAGAGGGGCGCCTTCGGCGTGCCCACGCTCAGCGTCGACGGCAGTCCCGCCTACTTCGGCCCGATCGTCGACCGCAGGATCACCGGGGCGGAAGCCGGCAGGCTCTGGGACATCGCCCTCCCGCTGCTCCTCCACGCCAACGTCTTCGAGCTCAAGCGCACCCGCACATCCGCGCCGGACATCGGCCGCAATCGCATCCGCCAGGAAGCCGGCGCCGCTTCAGTCTGATCTCGGGCGCTTGGCGGCGGCCGGGTGCGGTGATAATCGAGTCATGACCGCGCCGGCTCCGCAAGCCATCTCCCGCGTTCGCCTGGCGATCGCCGGGGTGATCGTGATCGCGGCGATGGAGATCGCCGGAGGCATCGCGTCGGGCTCGCTCGCCCTGCTCAGCGACGCCGGCCACCTGGTCACTGACTCGGCCACCCTCGGGCTGACCTGGTACGCCGTCTCGATCAGCCGTCGCCCCACCAGCGCCAGCAACACCTTCGGTCATCACCGCGGCGGCATCGTCGTCGCTGCCCTCAACGGCGCGGTCCTTGTGGTCATCGCCGCCGCCATCGCGTTCGGGGCGGTCACCCGCCTGCAGCACCCTGCCGCTGTGACCGCCGTCGCGGTGATCATCGTCGGCGCCATCGCCCTGCTCGCCAATGTGGCCATCGCCGTGCTCCTGCGCGGCGCCGGCGGCGGGCTTGGGGTGCGCAGCGCGGCGCTGCACGTTGTTGCCGACGCGCTCACCGACGCAGCAGTGATCGTCGGTGCGCTGACCTTGCTCGTGTTCGGCTGGACACGCGCCGACGCAATCGTCTCGCTGCTCATCGCCGGCCTCGTGATCGTCGGCGCTGTCGGTCTGCTCCGTGAGGCGCTGCACATCCTCAACGAGGGAACGCCTCGCGACGTCGACGTCGACGTGCTCCGCGCGCGCATCGTCGCCGTGGCCGGCATCGAAGGTGTCCACGACCTGCACATCTGGTCGCTCGATCGTGAGCATCGCTCGCTGTCGGCCCACGTCACCGTCGCCGACCGGCCTCTCGGCGAGGTCACCGCGATGATGCGCTCAATCGAGCTGCTGCTCTGCAACGACTTCGGCATCGACCATGCCACGCTGCAACCGGAGTGCCCGGCGTGCACCGACGAGGCGCCGCTGTTCTGCGACGTCGACGAGCACCACGAGCTGGTGCACCAGGGAGCCAGGCACCAGGTCTGAGCGCGGCTCTACCCGAGAGGTCGGACCTCTGTCGAGGACTTGGTTGAGGTACCGTCGGCGTGAACCACGATGGGTGTGGTGAATGCCTCGCGGGATTGCCTGCCGGCGATGGTGCGGTACTCCCAGGGTTCGAGGAGCACATCATCGCTGCCCGGACGCGTCACCACCGTCGATGATGCCAGTGTGGCGCTCCAGACGATTCGTCCAGTCCGCCAGTCAACCAACCGGTACACAAAGCGTGTGTCCGTGCTGTCGACGTATCCCTGGGTCACCACCAGGTTGTCGTCGCCGGTGAAGGTCAGCACAATTCCTGGCACGGTGCCCAGCCTCGCACCGTCGTTGACGTCACAGACTTGCCAGTCATTGCTCACCGTCGTCCCCATCGGGTTGGACGCAACCAGGCTGGCGTCAGCAGACGCGACGATGCCGGCCAGCGGGAGCGCCAGTGACGGGCATCCTGAAGAGCTGACGACGCGTCCCGCGCTCAGGCGCAGGGCATGAACCTGGGAGGTCTCACCGACGAAGGTCTCTCCGACAATCGCTCGGTCAGTGACTGCGTTGCAGGCGAGCACAGCGGGGCCACCGTGCTCACCGAAGGTCCCGAACGACTCCACGCGCCGGCTGGTGCCGGCGGCTGGGTCATCGACGTACAGCGCACCCTGCGCGCCATGGCCGATGAGCTCGTTGGTCGGGGCGGGCGGGGTCGCGGGCGTCATTGACGGCACGTACACAGTACCGGTGTCGGTGAGGAACACGCACAGGTGTCGCGAATCTCCGGCCCAGCTCACATTTCCAATGATCGGCCCGACGACGCGGCCTCCAGAGGTGGGCTTGGCGTGCAGCAACACCAGGGCGGTGCCATCGGGTGACTGGTCAGTCCCAAAGGGCTCGGACGCGGTGACATGCATCGACCCCGTCGCGCGTCCGGTCCAGTCGTATGCCACCAGCAGGTGATCGTCTTTGGCGTCGATGAACCAGACGACCGGCCGCGACGACGAGGCGATCGATGAATCCACGGCGACGACCACCTGGTCGTTCAGCGGCGCTGAACCCGACAGCGGATTCGCAGCCTGGGATCCGGCACCGGTTCCGCCGCAGCCGGCCAGGATCAGCACGATCGCCGTCGTTGGGAGCCGTCGCCCGTGCCGCCGATGACACCGCATGTCGCGGGTCAGGTCCCACCGGTTGGTGGGCTCGGCATCATCAGCATCCCTGCGCAGCCTCCATGCAAGAGTAGACACGCGGCGCCACGGATTGACTGACACCGACGCGGATGATCACGACTCGCCGGTCAATCAGGGGCGGCGAAGCTGGCCCGCACCTCGGTGCCCTCGCCGACCACGCTGCGCACCTCGAGGTGTCCGCCCTCGAGCTCGGCGCGCTGGCGCATGGTGATCAGCCCGAGCCCGGTGCCGCGCCCCAGCCGCGCCTCGGTGGCGGCCACGTCGAAGCCCTCGCCGTCGTCGCGCACCACCAGCGAAACCCGGTTCGGCTGGAACAGCAGCACCACCTCGATGCTGCCGGCGCTGCCCTGGGCCACGCTGTTGGTCACCGCCTCCTGGACGATCCGGAAGAGCGCCAGCTCGACACCGGGGCGCAGCCGGCGCGCCTTGCCAAGCACCACAACGTCGTGGCGAACACGGTCGATGTCGGCGATCAACCGGCGCACCGTGGCAACCAGCCCGGCCTCGCGCAGCTCGCTGGGGTGGATGCCGAACACCAGGCGGTTCAGCTCACGAAGCGCAGCGTCGGCGGAGCGCCGGCAGTGGGCTGCACCGTCGGCTGCGGCGGCCGGGTCGCTGCCCACCGCCCGGCCCAGCAACTCGGTGTGCAGGGCTGCGTCAGCGAGCGTCTGCATCGGCCCCTCGAGGATGTGCTGCGCGGTGCTCTCATGGTCGAGATCGATGAGGTGGAAGAGCTGCCGCACCGCCTGGTTCTGGGCGGCGCCGGCGCCGTCGATCGACACCTCGTGGAGGTGGTCGACCTTGGCGAGCGACTTGCTGAGCTCGCGCAGGGTGCTGCGCTGCTCGCGCAGGCTGTCGATGCGCTGGCGCAGGCAGGAGGCGCGCTCGTCGAGGCGGGCCAGCTCAGTGCGCAGCTCGAGGGCCTCGTCGAGGCGCTGGCGGACATCCGTGCCGCGGCTGCGGCTGAGGCGCTCGATGAGGGCGCGGCGCGAGGCCTCGTACGGACGCAGCTTGGTGCGCACATCCTCCTTCTCGGCTGAGGTCCCGGCGTGTGCCGCCTCGAGCAGCTCGATGACGTCATCGACGTCGGTGGTGCGACCGTCGACGCCATAGCGAAGCCCCACCAGCGGCGACCGTGCGACGCGCACGTCAAGGGTGAACGGCGGTGCCGAGATATCTGTGCTCACCAACTCCATCCCCGAGCCGATTGGCGCGATAGCCCCCGTCGCAAGTCTAGCCTCCCCGGCGGCCCGGTGGCGGTCACTGGCGCCGCAAGCGCAGCCGGACGAGGTCGAGCAGCACCATCCCCGAGTCGCGCAGGGCGCTGACCCGGGAATCGTCGCGATGGTCCCACTGCACTGGCACCTCGGCGATCTCCCAACCACGGCGCCGCGCTCTCAGCAGCACCTCGGCATCGAAGCCGAATCCAGTGGTGCGAAGGGGCTCGAAGCAGGCCGCCGCGGCTTCGGCGGTGAACACCTTGAACCCGCACTGGGTGTCGTGCAGGCCGGGCAGCACGAGCAGCTGCACCATTCGGTTGTAGGCTCGGCCCATCATCTCCCGCCGCCCCGGCTGATGGACGCCGATGGTCGAGCCGGGCACGGCCCGCGACGCGATCGCCACCGTGCAGTTGCCGCGCAGCCGCTGGCGGAGCCGGGGCAGCTCCTCGATCGGGGTGCTGAGGTCGGCGTCGCTGAAGGCGCGCTGCTCACCGCGGGCGCGGAGCATCCCGGCGCGCACCGCAGCCCCCTTGCCCTGGTTGCGCGGCAGGGCGGCGACCGAAAGCTGCGGCCAGTGCTCGACGACGGACTCGACGAACGCCACCGTGCCGTCGCGGCTGCCGTCGTCGGCGACGATCACCTCGTACTCCTCTGCGGCCGCGTCGAAGTAATCGCGCACGATCCCCAGCGTGGCGGGGAGGCGGTCGCGCTCGTTGTACGCGGGGATCACGAAGCTGATCACCGCACCACCTCGCGGCGTTCGAGCCACCAGAACTGCGGCCGTACCAGCTGGCGACGCCAACGCCGCGGCTCGAGCGCCAGTCGCCACAACCATTCGAACCCGGCGGAGCGGATCACACTCGGGGCACGCCGCGCCGTGCCGGCGAGGTAGTCGAGCGTGCCCCCCACCCCGATGCCGGCGGCGGCCCCGATGGTGCGCAGATGGTCGCGCAGGAAGCGCTCCTGGCGGCCGGCGCCGTAGGCCACGCAGAGAAGTTGCGGGCTCTGCGCCGCCACCCTCGCGGCGGTCGCTGCATCGGGATCACCGCCGTCGGCGACGACGTCGAGTCCGGGGTGGCGAATGCGCAGCTGCTGGGCCGCGCGCGCCGCGACGTCGCCCCATCCGCCGACCAGCGCGATCCGCTCGCCGTGCTCCAGCGCATGCGGTGTGTACGCGTCGACCAGGTCCACGCCACCCACTCGCACCGCATGCGCAAACCCGCGACGGTGCAGCGCCCTCACCAGGCCGACGCCGTCCGGTACGACCAGCGCGGCCGATTCGAGGATGCGCGCGAAGTCCGGCTCGCGCCGCGCCCGCATCACCATCTCGGGGTTGAGCGTGACCACCACCGCGCCACCGGGCTCGTCGTGGGTATCGACGAGCTCGCCGAGGCGGCGCACCGCGGCGTCCATGTCGACGATGTCGACAGGGCAGCCGAGCACGCGCGCTCGTATGGGAGGAGGCATTGCCGCGAAAGCCTACAGGACAGTCGGAGGTAGGGCACAATCGCCCGGTGCCTCTACCCCTGCTGCTCGCCCATGGCGCCTCGGGCACCGCCGAATCGATGCGCCCGCACGTCGACGGCCTGCGCCGCCGTGGCATCGACGCCACCGCGATCGATCTGCCGAAAGGCCGTGCCGAACGCGCCCTGCCCGTCTACAAGGAGCGGCTGGCCGAGGTCGGCGGCCCCACGGTCATCGGCGGCCATTCGTTCGGCGGCCGGGTCGCCAGCATGCTGGCCGCGTCCCAGGACAGCAGCGACGTCGCCGGGCTGGTCCTGCTCAGCTACCCCCTGCACCGGCCCGGCCACCCCGACGACCAGCGCACCGAGCACTGGCCCGACATCCACTGCCCTGTCCTGTTCCTCACCGGCGACCGCGACCCCTTTGCCGGCGTCGAGCTGATGCGGGCTGCGATCGCCACCATCGACAACGCCGAGATGGTCGTGTACCGCCACTCCGGTCACGGGCTCGGCGGCTCGCTCGAGGACGCGCTCGACCAGGTGGCCGCCTTTGTGGTCCGCATCAGCCCGTAGGCCTGCAGGCCCGTCAGCGCAGGCGGCTTCATGGCGCCGGAGCTGACACCTTTATGGGGGGTGCGCGAGGGGGGAGCCTGCTCCCCCTTCGTACTAAGCGCAGGCGGCTTCATGGCGCCGGAGCTGACACCTTTATGGGGGGTGCGCGAGGGGGAGCTTGCTCCCCCTTCGCTATCTCTTGGTGTACTGCGGCGCCTTGCGGGCGCGCTTGAGGCCGTACTTCTTGCGTTCCTTCTCGCGCGGGTCGCGAGTCAGCAGGCCCGCCTTCTTGAGCATCGGACGAAGCTCCTCGTCGGCGACGACCAGCGCTCGGGCGATGCCGTGGCAGATCGCCCCGGCCTGGCCGGAGACACCGCCACCCTCGACCTTGATCGACGCCACGAAGCGCCCCAGGTTGTCGGTGATGCGCAACGGCTGGGTGACCACGGTCTCGAGATCGCGGCGACCGAAGTACTCGCTGGGAGAACGGCCGTTGATGATCAGGATGCCGTCGCCGGGCACCAGGCGGACGCGCGCGACCGAGGTCTTGCGGCGACCGGTGGCGTAGAAGTAGTGCTCGCTAGCTGCTGGCAACCTTGATCTCTCCGAGTTCGCCGAAGCTGATCGGCTGGGGCTTCTGGGCGGCGTGGTGGTGCTCGGGTCCCGCATAGACACGCAGGCGCTTGAGCATGTCGGCGCCGAGGGTGTTGTGCTGGAGCATGCCGCGCACCGCGTGGGTGATCGGGTACGTGGGGTCACGCACCATCTGCTCCTCGTAGGTGCGTTCGTGGCGCCCGCTGGGATAGCCGGAATACCTGTCGTAGACCTTGAGCGTGCGCTTGCGCCCGGTGACCACGATGTCGCGCGCGTTGATGACCACGATGTGCTCGCCGGTGTTGAGGTGCGGGGTGAACTGGGGGCGGTGCTTGCCGCGCAGGATGCGCGCGATGTTGACCGCCAGCCGTCCCAGCGTCTGGCCGCGCGCGTCGACCAGGTACCACGTGTCGGTGAGCGTTCCCGGCTTGGCGGTGTACGTCGGCTGGCTGGTCTGGCTCATGCGCTTGTCTCCGCGACTGATGCCGCCGGGTACGTGACGGTCCACTGGTGCAGGCCGCGTGCCGGGGCGGCGGTGACGGTCCGTCCACCTTCTGGGTCGGCGAGCAGGCCGGCGAGGTCGTCGACGCTCATCCGCCCGCGGCCCACGGCCACGAGCGCACCGGCGATGCCGCGCATCATGCCGTAGAGGAAGGCGTCGGCGCTCACCTCGATGCCGAGCACCGGCGTCTGCTCGTCGTCGAGGTTGGTGGTGCGGTACAGGCAGATTCGTTCGATGGTGCGCACGGTGCCGCCGCCCGGTCGCGGCGACCGGCCGAAGCCACCGAAATCGTGGGTGCCGCGCAGCAGCTGGGCGGCGCGGCGCATCGCCTCGATGTCGAGGTCGCCGCTGACCTGCCAGGTGTAGCGGCGCATCAATGGGCTGC
>JANWHI010000139.1 GCA_025450495.1 Candidatus Dormiibacter sp.
GGTTCTACGAGGAGATGAAGCACCACATGGTGTTGCGCAAGTACCTCGAGCAGTGCGGCGAGACCTTCGACGAGGTCACCGAGCTGCCCCAGCTGAGGCTCACCTTTGCCGAGGGTCCGGCGATCGAGACGCTGACCATGCACTTCTGTGGCGAGCAGCGGCTGGCCCACTGGTACCAGGCGTTCAGCCACAACGCGCCCGAGCCCCTGCTGCGCAAGATCTTCAAGATCCTCGCGGCCGATGAGCTTCGCCACGCGGCCTGCTACGCCAAGTACCTGCGCAAGGCGATCGCCAACAAGCCGGACGAGCTGCCCGCCGTGCTGCGCATGACCCTGTGGATGCTGCGCAGCACCAACGACGCGCCCAAGCACCCGACGACGGTGACCTCCCCGAGCGTCTGCGACCAGCTCGAGGACCCCGAGTACATCAGCAGGATGCTCAACTGGTACCTGCCCGGCCGTGACCACGAGGCCCCCGTGCAGCGCCGCATCCTCGCGTTGATGTCAGAGCTGGCAGGAAGCCGGATGACATCGACCAAGGACATGCTGCCGGTCATCCGTCGCCTGACGCCCGTCGCGGCCTGACCGGCCGGCCTGCGGCCAGACTATAATCGGCCATCATGTCCGAGCAGGTTCGCGTGCGTGCGACCGTGCGTGGGAGAGTGCAGATGGTGGGCTTTCGCGCCTTCGTCCTCGACCACGGCACGGGACTGCGCGGCACCGTCGCCAACCGCGCGGACGGCAGCCTCGAATGCGTCGTCGAGGGGCCGCAGCAGCATGTCGACCAACTGGTGCGGCTGCTCCACGAGGGCCCGAGCCACGCCCGCGTCGAGACCGTGGACGTCGAGCCTGAGCCCTACCGCGGCGACCTGCCGCCGCTGACGGTGCGGGTGTGAACTTCCGCTGGGCCGAGCGCATGTCCCGCCTCGGCACCGAGAGTGCCTTCGAGGTGCTGGCCCACGCTCGCCGGCTCGAGTCCGAGGGGCGCGACATCATCCACCTGGAGATCGGCGAGCCCGACTTCCAGACTCCGCAGAACATCATCGACGCCGCCACCCGCGCGCTGAACAGCGGCGCCACCCACTACACGCCGGCGAGCGGGATCCCCGCGGTGCGCGAGGCCACCGCGGCCTACGTCACCAAGCGCACCGGCGTGACCACCGCCGCGGAGAACATCGTGCTCGTCCCGGGGAGCAAGACCATCCTCGCCTTCCTGCTGCTCTCCACCATCGAGCCCGGGGACGAGGTGATCGTGCCCGACCCGGGCTACGCGATCTACCGGTCGCTGGTCAACTTCATCGGCGCGGTGCCGGTCTCGGCGCCGATTCGCCAGAGCAACGACTTCCGCCTCGACGTTGAGGAGTTGCGCTCGCTGATCACGCCGCGCACCAGGCTGCTGATCGTCAACACCCCGGCCAACCCGACCGGTGGTGTGTTGACGCGCGCCGATTGCGAGGCGATCGCGCAGCTGGCCATCGAGCATGACCTGATGGTGTTGAGCGACGAGATCTATGAACGCCTCTGCTACGACGGCGCGCACGTCTCCCTCTACAGCATCAGCGGAATGGCGGAGCGGACCGTGCTGCTCGGCGGCGTCAGCAAGGCGTGGGCGATGTGCGGGTGGCGCCTCGGGTTCGGGGCGATGCCGCCTGAGGTCGCCGCCAAGATGGACACGCTGATGATCAACAGCTCCTCGTGTGCTGCCGCCTTCACGCAGATGGCGGCCATCGAGGCCTTCGACTCGCCGGAGTCCGACGCCGCCGTCGACGCGATGGTCAGCGAGTTCCGGCACCGTCGCGACATCCTCGTCGATGGCCTCAACCGCATCCCCGGCATCAGCTGCCACCGTCCCGCCGGCGCCTTCTATGTGTTCCCCGACATCACCGGGACCGGGTGGAAGGATCGCGAGCTGCAGAACGCGCTCCTCGACGAGATGGGCGTGGCCACCCTCGCCGGGAGCAGCTTCGGCCCGCACGGCGCCGGCCACATCCGCCTCAGCTATGCCAACTCGGTGGCCAACCTGGAGTCCGCCATCGACCGGATCGCGCTGCACCTCGGCGCCGGGGCAGTCACCTCAGCGTAGCGTCGCGCGTCCGCGTCGCAGCAGCTCGCCGATGACCGGACCGCCCGTGCGACCCGACGCCGCCGCAGCCAGAACGCTCCTCGACACCCACGACGTGGTGCCACTGCTGATGGAGCTCGACGCCGGCGATGAGACTCCGGTCACGCTGATGCAGCGCCTCGGTGTCGACGGTCACTGCTTCCTCCTCGAGTCGGCCATCGCCCCCGGCGGGATGCACGGCTTCTCGTTCCTCGGCCACGACCCGGTCGGGTTCGCGGCCACAGATGGTGTCGACCCGCTGGCACCGCTGAACTCGGTCCTGGAGGAGCGGGTGGCGCCTGTGGCCGGGCTCGAGGCGCCGTTCGTCGGTGGCTGGGTCGGCTATCTCGGCTATGAGGCCGCCGCCTGCTACGAGAGGCTGGCGCTGCCCGCGACGGTCGACCCGGCGCTGCCGATCAGCAGCTTTGCGCTCTACCGAACGCTGACCGTGTTCGACCACGCGCGCTCGCGCGTGCTCCTGGTCACCCAGGTGCGACGGGAGGACGGCGATGTCGACGCGGCCCATGCGCGGGCCACCGCACGGCTCGACGCGTTGCGCGCGCGCGTCACGCAGCCGGCGCCACATCTCGGCGCCGTCGACAACCCGCGTGCGGTGGCGGCTCCGCCCCCGGATGCCGGCCGCGCCAATCGCAGCAGCGCGCTGCTCACCGATGCCGCATCAACCTTTCCACGCGAGCGGTTCCTCGACGCCGTGGCACGAGCTCTCGGGCACATCGTCGCCGGTGACATCTACCAGGTGCAGATCTCGCGACGGTTCAGCCTCCAGCTGTCCGCTCATCCGTTCACGCTCTACACCGCGCTGCGCGAGTCCAGCCCCACCCCGTACCTGTTCTATGTCAGCGGGCCCGACACCACCCTGGTCGGAGCGTCGCCCGAGATGCTGGTCCGCGTCCGCGGCGACCGCGTCGACTACCGGCCCGTCGCCGGCACCAGGCGGCGGGGCCGCACCGAGGCAGACGACCTGGCCATGGAAGCGGAGCTGCGTGGCAGCGAGAAGGAGCAGGCCGAGCACCTCATGCTCGTCGACCTCGGTCGCAACGACGTCGGTCGTGTCGCTGCAACCGGCAGCGTCGAGGTGCACGAGGCCGCGGTGGTCGAGCGCTTCTCCAACGTCATGCACCTGGTGAGCGGCATCAGGGCGCGGCTCCGCCCGGGGTGCACCGCGCTCGATGCCCTGCGCGATTGCTTTCCCGCCGGGACGGTGACCGGCGCGCCGAAGATCCGGGCCATGGAGATAATCGCGGAGCTCGAGCCGCACGGCCGCGGACCATACGCTGGGGCGGTCGGCTACATTGGCAGCGGAGGAGCTGTCGACACCGCCATCGCGCTGCGCACCGTGGTGGTGGTCGGCGGGCGTGCGTATCTCCAGGCGGCAGCAGGCATTGTCGCCGACTCCACGCCGGCAGAGGAGGCCCGCGAGATCGACAACAAGCTGAGCGCCGCGGCCCTCGCCATCAGCCGGGTGAACGAGCTGTGAGCACGCTCGGCGAGGATGCGCTGCGCGACCGCGTCCTGGTCGTCGACAACTACGACTCGTTCACCTACAACCTGGTGCAGTACCTCGGCGAGCTCGGCGCCGACACCGCGGTGGTCCGCAACGACGCCGCCACCGTCGAGGAGATCATCGCGGCGTGGCCGCTGGCGATCGTCCTCTCACCCGGCCCCGGTCGGCCCGAGGATGCCGGCATCTGCGTCGGCCTGGTGGGCGCTGCCGCGGGCGCCGGCATCCCACTGCTCGGTGTCTGCCTCGGCCACCAGGCCATTGCCGTCGCGTACGCCGGCCGCGTCGTCCATGCCGGCAGGCTGATGCACGGGAAATGCAGCGATGTCTTCCACAACGGTGCGGGAGTCTTCGCCGGGCTGCCATCCCCGGTGCGGGCCACGCGCTACCACTCGCTGGTGGCGGAGCGGGCAACGCTCCCGCCGGAGATGCTGGTCACCGCCTGGACCGCGGACGGCACCGTCATGGGCGTCCGGCATCGCGAGCGCGCCGTCGAGGGCGTGCAGTTCCACCCCGAGTCGATCGGCACACCGCTGGGCCGCGCCATGCTGGCCAACCTGTTGGCGAGCGTCCAGGTTGCGGCGCCGCAAGGTGTGCGGCGGTGAGCCGGCTGGGCGCGCTGGAGCCGATCATCGCTCGCAAGCGCGCCGAGGTCGCGTCGATCAACTGCGGTCGCGCCGCCATGTACGCGCACGCCGCCAACCTCGAGCATGCCCCGGCGATCGAGCGCATCCTCGCCGGTGGCACGGTGATCGCCGAGATCAAGCGGCGCTCGCCGAGTGGCGGGACGCTGCGCGCCGACGCCGACCCCGCGGCCCTGGCCGTTGCCTACGAGACGGCGGGTGCGGCGGCGGTGTCCGTGCTCACCGACGGCCCCGACTTCGGCGGTGCTCTCGCCGACCTCGTGGCTGTCCGAGCCGCGGTGGAGATGCCCGTGCTGCGCAAGGACTTCGTGGTCTCGCCGGTGCAGGTCGCCGAGGCTCGCGTGGCCGGTGCGGACTGGGTGCTGCTGATCGCCACGGTCCTCGAGGGGGACACCCTGGAGGAGGCGCTGGACACCTCCCGGCGTTGCGGCGCCGGTGCACTCGTCGAGGTGCACACCGACGACGACCTCGATCGCGCGCTCGGCGCGGGGGCCATCTGCATCGGCATCAACAACCGCGACCTGACCACGCTGTCCACCGACCTGCGCACCTTCGCGCGTCTGCGCGCGCGCGTCCCCGGGGGTGTCGTCACCGTCGCCGAGTCGGGTGTGCGCAACGCCGCAGACGTCGGACGGCTGATGGGTGAGGGCGCCGACGCGGTGCTGGTGGGGGAGGCGCTGATGCGTCACGCCGCCCCGGGCGTGTTGCTGGCCGAGCTGGTCGGCGCCGCGGAGTCGGCCGCGGCCGCCGGACGGAGGACGGTGTGATCGTCAAGGTCTGCGGGGTGCGCACCTCGGAGATCGCGGAGGTTGCCATCGAGGCTGGAGCCGATTGGCTCGGCCTGGTCCTGGTCGAGGAGAGCCCGCGCCACGTCGGCGACCACGCCGCGCGCGCCGTGATCCGCGCGGTTCGCGGTCGGGCCGGCCTGGTCGGTGTCATGGTCGAGCCGTCCGTGTTGGAGTGCGATGAGGCTGCGGAGCGCTACGGGCTCGCCGCCGTCCAGGTGCATGGAGCGGTGTCGCCGTCGCTGGCGTGGGAGGCGTCGGTGCCCGTCATCCGCGCCATCAATGAAAGCGACCCGCGGGCGGCATTCACCAACCAATGGTGGTCGGACTGCCTGGTGCTGCTCGACTCGGCCCCGAACGGGGATGGCGGCCTTCCCGGGGGCACCGGGCGGCGCGTCGACGAGGTCGCCGCGGCAGCGCTGGCGCGGCATCGCCCGCTGATCCTCGCCGGCGGGCTGAGCGCGGCCAACGTCGCCGCCGCCATCGCGACGGTGCAGCCATGTGGTGTGGACGCGTCGAGCGCGCTCGAGTCGGCCCCCGGCGTCAAGGAGCCCGAGCTGGTCGCCGCATTCGTCGCGGCGGCTCGCGACGCGTTCGCCGGTCCCGCGCCAGGAGCGGGATGGTGAGCGCGCAGGAGGGACGCTTCGGTCCGTACGGCGGGGCCTACGTCCCGGAGACCGTCGTCCCCGCGCTGGCCGAGCTGGTCGACGCCATGGCGGAGGCCGCCGGTGACGAAGGGTTCCAGGAGGAGCTGCGCACCCTGCTGCACGACTGTGCGGGCCGGCCGACGCCGCTGACGCATGCATCGCGTCTCAGCGCCGCCGCCGGCGGGGGACAGATCTGGCTGAAGCGCGAGGACCTGCTCCACAC
>JANWHI010000140.1 GCA_025450495.1 Candidatus Dormiibacter sp.
CGATGTGGAACTCCTCGGCCCAGTAATGAGCGTTGGCGACGAGGAAGTTGCGCACCTGGTTGCGCCCATAGTTGAAGACGTAGGTTCCCCAGTCGGGATGCTCACCACGGCGCGGGTCGCTGTGCTCGTAAAGCGGCGTACCGTCGAAGCGCGCCAGCGCCCAGCCGTCACGCGGAAAATGCGCCGGGACCCAGTCGAGCAACACTCCGATGCTGTTGCGATGCATGACATCCACGAACATGCGGAAGTCGTCGGGGGTGCCGTGCCGCGCGGTGGGCGCGTAGTACCCGGTGACCTGGTACCCCCATGAGCCTCCGAAAGGATGCTCCATGACGGGGAGCAGTTCGACGTGCGTGAAGCCCATCGTGCGGCAGTGGGCGGCGAGCGGCTCGGCGATTTCCTGATAGCTGAGCAGGCGCCCGTCGGCTGCGCGCCGCCACGAACCGAGGTGGACTTCGTAGGACGCGAACGGAGCGGCGCTCAGCGACGCGCGAGCACGTCGCCGCATCCATGCGGCGTCACGCCACCTGTGCGTGCTGTGCTCGACGATGCTCGCGGTGCCCGGCGGATGATCCGCGGACCGCGCGAGGGGATCGGCTTTGAACGTGCGCATCCCGTCGCCTCGCGTGACGAGGAACTTGTAGCGCACACCCTTGCCCACTCCGGGGCAGAACAACTCCCACACGCCTGAGCCGCCGAGCATCCGCATGGGCCAGGTGCGCGCGTCCCAGAAGTTCGCGTCGCTGACGACGCTGACGCCGAGCGCGTTCGGCGCCCAGACGCTGAACGCCGTCCCGGTCACGCCGTTGTGCTCGATCACTCGTGCTCCGAGCGCGCGCCAGAGCTGCAGGTGCGTCCCCTCGCCGATCAGGTGGAGGTCGAGCTCGCCGAGGGTGGGTGTGAAGGCATACGGATCCTCCTGCTCCCACTCCCGCTCATCGTTCCGAAACCGGATCCGGTACCCGGGCAGATCGCTCACCGGAAGATGCACCTCGAAGAGGCCGAGGCCGTTGCGACGCCGCATCGGGGTCACGCCGCCCTCGCGAGCGATGCTCGCCGACGTGGCATCCGGGTGAAACGCGCGGATCAGCGTCGTCGTGCCGTCGGGATGCGGTCCCAGCAGTCCGTGCGGGTCGCGCAGGCGTCCGGCGAGCAATTGCTCGAGCGCTCCGTCGAGGTCGGTCACGGCGCCTGCGTCGGCGGTCACTTCGGCACCGCGCCGCGGAGCAGGAACCGAAGCGGGATCTCGACCCACGTGGGTCGATGTCCCAGTTCATACCCTATCTCGTAGACAGCCTTCTGGACCTCGAAGGCCCGGCGGATGACAAGCGCGGATCCGAGTTCCGGGAGCACGGGATCCGAGCCGATCGCCTCCAGGTAGGCGTTCCAGAAGGCGTCGCGATTGGCGGCCGCCCACGCGTCGCCGAATCCGGAGAGCACCCGTCCTTCGTCGCTGTCCGGAGCCGTGCGCTCGGCGATCGCCGCTGCGGCCGCGTAGTCGAACGAGCGGAGCATTGCCGACACGTCCCGAAGTGGCGTGCTCAACTCCCGCCGCTGCGCGGGCGTGCGATCGGGCTCGCCCTCGAAGTCGAGCACGACCCAGCCCGTGTCGACGCGAAGGAGCTGCCCGAGGTGCAGGTCGCCGTGGACGCGCGTCAGCAACCCCCCGGGCGGCAGATCCCGCAGGGCATCGAAATGCGAGACCACGTCGTCGCGGACGGCGCGGAGTGGATCCAATGCCGCGTCGGGGCGGCTGAGCAGCGAGTCGAGCTCGTCCGTCATGGCTGCCGCCCATGCGGAGAGCGTGGCCGGCGTCAGCGGCGCGGTCGCCATCGCAGCGCCGGCATCGCCGAGCGCGAGGTGCATCTCAGCAACCACCTGGCCAAGCCGCATCGACTCCGCGAGGAAAGCGGCGTCCTGATCGTCGACAGCGGCACGACGCTCGACGGCATCCGAAGCGCCCATTCCCTCCGCCGTCGCGTAGAGGTCCCGAAGGGACGTCATCGCCAGCGCCCACCCCTCACTGCTGTTGTGCAGGAATCGCTGGATGAGCACGAGCGGCGATGGCGGCTCGGCGCCCGACGCCCACACCACCCGCCCGAGCAACGGCGCGAAGTGCGTGAACCCGGACGCCGCCAGCGCGTCTGACATCTCGAGTTCCTGAGACGGTCCGGGCTCAACGCGGCGGAGATGCTTGAGGAAGAGCGCGTCGCCGACTTCCACCGACGTGTTGCTCTGCTCGACCCGCAGGGGGCGAATCGACGACAGGCTCCCGGTGTCGAGCGCGAGCGGATCCGGACACGAGCAGCGCAGCGTCCCGCTCGACGTTTCGAGCACCCGTTGCTCGCGGATTGCCTCGAGCAGCCATTCGATGTACACAGCATCGCCGACCGCGTCGTACAGGAGCATCGCAGCTGGCGCGCCCGCCCACGGGATCACGAACTCCGGCGCCCGCTCCGCAAGGGCGTCGCCGGGCTCGCGAACACCGAGTGGCAGGACGTATCGCATGGTTACACCATCCGTGAACGTGACGGCGGTCAGCGTATGCAGCAGGATCGGTGCGGCCGTGCTGATCACAGCCGCGTCGACGACCGCGACGGACTCGACGGTGCGACCATGCGCGCCGGCCCAGCGCTGGTGCGCGATGTACGCACCGAGCGCGCGCTCGCAGCCGTCAAGTCCGTGCTCGCGAAGCACCGCCGCAGCGCTGTCGCTCTGTGCGCTCATGCTGTGGCAGCGTCCAGCGTGAACCAGTAGAAGCCGTGCGGCCCGAGCGTCAGCAGGTACGGCAACTCGCCGATGCGCGGGAAGTGGACGCGACCGAGCATCTCCACCGGGGTCGTCTCGCCATACTTGCGCAGGTCGAGCTCGACCGGTTGCGCGAATCGTGAGAGGTTGTTGACGCACAGCACGACATGGTCATCCAGGGTGCGGATGAACGCGAACACCGACGGGTTGGCGGCATCCAGAGCCTCGAACGTGCCCTCGCCGAACACGGGCCAGCGCTTGCGCACGGCGATGAAGCGGCGCAACCACTGCAGCATCGACGACTCGTTGCGGCGCTGTGCACTGACGTTGCACGCCTGGAACCCGTACACGGGATCCATGAGCGGGGGCAGGTACAGCTGCGCGAAATCGGCCTGGCTGAACCCGCCGTTGCGGTCCGCGTTCCACTGCATCGGCGTGCGCACGCCGTCGCGATCACCGAGATACACGTTGTCGCCCATGCCGATCTCGTCGCCGTAGTACAGGATGGGGCTGCCCGGCAACGAGAGGATGAGCCCGTAGAACAGCTCCATCTGGCGGCGGCCGTTGTTGAGCAGCGGGGCGAGGCGGCGGCGGATGCCAAGATTGAGCTTCATGCGCGGATCCGACGCGTACTCACCCCACATGTAGTCACGCTCGTCGTCGGTGACCATCTCCAGGGTCAGCTCGTCGTGGTTGCGCAGGAAGATGCCCCACTGCGCGGTGGTCATGATGTGGGGGGTGCGCTCCAGGATCTCGGTGATCGGGTAGCGCTGCTCGCGGCGCAACGCCATGAACATGCGCGGCATCAACGGGAAGTGGAAGCACATGTGGCACTCGGGATGCTCCTCGGTGCCGAAGTAGTCGACGACGTCCTCGGGCCACTGGTTGGCCTCGGCGAGAAGCACCTTGTCGGTGTATTCACTGTCGACCATGGCGCGCAGATCGGCGAGGAACTGGTGGGTCTCGGGCAGGTTCTCGCAGTTGGTGCGCTCACGCGCGAAGAGGTCCGGCACCGCGTCGAGCCGAAAACCGTCCATGCCCACGTCGAACCAGAAGCGGACGATGTTGAAGATCTCGTCGCGAACGTGGGGATTGTCGTAGTTGAGGTCGGGCTGGTGGCTGAAGAAGCGGTGGAAGTAGTACTGCCCGGCCTGGTCATCCCACGTCCAGTTCGACGTCTCGCTGTCGACGAAGATGATCCGAGCATCCTGGAACCGCTGCTTGCTGTCGGACCACATGTAGTAATCGCGGTAGGGGTTGTCCCGCGACGAACGCGCCTGCTGGAACCATTCGTGTTGGTCACTGGTGTGGTTGATGACCAGGTCCATGATCACGCGCATGCCGCGCTCGTGTGCCTTGGCGACGAACTCGCGCACGTCGTCGACGCTGCCATAGTCGGGGAGCACGTCGTAGTAGTCGCTGATGTCGTAGCCGCCGTCGCGCAGGGGACTGTTGTTGAACGGCAGCAGCCAGATGCAGTCGACCCCGAGCCACTCCAGGTAATCGAGGTGGTCGATCAGGCCGCGGAAGTCACCGACACCGTCGCCGTTGCTGTCGGCGAAGGCGCGCACCAGCAGCTCGTAGTAGACGGCGCGCTTGAACCACAGCGGGTCGGACTCCGGCACCGGGTGGGGCATCGACGCCGGCATCGCTGTCGCCGGCATCACGTCGGTGGCGGCAACGGGGCGGCGGCCGGTGGTGGCCAAGGTCAGCTCACCCGCAGGTGGAGGATGTGCGCCGGCTGCACGGCCGGGTCGAGGCGCACGTAGTTGGCCGGGCCGCGCCACCAGTAGGTGGTGTCGGTGAGCTCGTCGTGGGCGGAGAAGGCCGTGTCCGCGGGAATCCCCAGCGTGGCGAGGTCGAGCCAGGTGGTGGCCTCGTGGGCGTTGTGGGGGTCGAGGTTGACGATCACGAGCAGCACGTCGGCGCCATCGTCGCTGATCCGCGAGACGCAGAGCATCTGGTCGGAGTCGATGTGGTGGATGCGCAGCGTGCCCAGCAACGCGATCGCCTCGCGGTGGCGCCTGCGAATGTCGTTGACCAGCCGCACCATCGGCGCCAGCGAGACCGGATGGGTCCAGTCACGCCGGCGCAGCTGGTACTTCTCAGAGTCGAGATACTCCTCGCTGCCGGCCGCCACCGCGACGTTCTCGAACAGCTCGTAGCCGCTGTACATGCCCCACGACGGGGCGGTCATCGCCGCCAGGACGAGGCGCAGCGCGAAGGCCGCCGGGCCGCCGTGCTGCAGGGTCTCGTGCAGGATGTCGGGCGTGTTGACCCAGAAGTTGGGGCGGAAGGCAGCGACGCTGTCCGGCGCGCTCAGCTCGGTGAGGTACGCAACCAGCTCCTCCTTGGTGTTGCGCCAGGTGAAATAGGTGTACGACTGGGTGAAGCCGATCTTGGCCAGGCGCATCATCACCGCCGGCCGGGTGAAGGCCTCCGCCAGGAAGACGACGTCGGGGTGGCGACGGTGCACCTCGGTGATCAGCCACTCCCAGAAGGCGATCGGTTTGGTGTGCGGGTTGTCGACGCGGAACACGCGCACCCCGCGGTCGATCCAGAGCATGAGCACGTCCCGCAGCGCTTCCCACAGCGCGACGCGATCGTCGGTGTCGAAGTTGATCGGGTAGATGTCCTGGTAGCGCTTGGGCGGGTTCTCGGCGTGGCGGATGCTGCCGTCGGGGCGATGTCTGAACCACTGCGGGTGCTCGGTCACCCAGGGATGGTCGGGGCTGGTCTGCAGCGCGTAGTCGAGGGCCACCTCGAGGCCGATGCCGCGCGCGGCTCGCACGAACGCTTCGAAGTCCGCCGCGGTGCCCAGCTCGGGATGGACGGCGGTGTGGCCGCCGGCGGCGCCCCCGATCGCCCAGGGGCTGCCCGGGTCGTCCGGCCCGGGGTCGAGGCTGTTGTTCGGCCCTTTGCGAAAGCTGACCCCGATGGGGTGGATGGGCGGCAGGTAGACGACGTCGAAGCCCATCGCCGCGATCGCCGGCAGGCGCGCCGCGGCGGAGTGGAAGGTGCCGTGGCGGCCACCGCCCTCGGAGCGGGGGAAGAGCTCGTACCAGGCCGAGAAGCCGCCGAGCGGGCGGTCCACCCAGAGCGGGAAAGGCCCGGCGACGGTCGCCGCCGAACGGTCGACGGTGCGCCGCATCAGGGCCACCGCCGCCGAGCGTCCCGCGGCGGTCAGCCGCGCTCTCTGCTTGCCCTTGGCGCGCAGCGCCGCCGCCAGGGCGGTCAGCGACCGGCGATCGGCGCTGGGCACGCCCGCGCGCTTGGCCCGGCGCTCCGCCAGCAGCCCGCCCTCTTCGAGCTCGACGCCCACGTCCTGGCCGGCGGCAGATCGCAACCTGAGGTCGCGCAGCCAGCTGCCGTAGTCGTCGGGCACGGCGATGATCTCGAAGCTGAGTGGCCCCGGCTTGCTCGGCACCAGGCTGGTGCGGTAGCGATCGTCCTTGGTCAGCTGAAGGGGCAGCTCGCGGCGGCCCTGGCGCACCCAGGCGAGCAGCAGGTCGGGCCCATCGGCGATCACCACGGCGCTGACCTCGAGCGGCAGCCCGACGGTGGCCTTGGCGGGCAGGCGGCCGCAGTCGACCGTCGGTCGCACACCGTCGATGACCACACGCCGAACATCAGAGGGCATCTCGCGACCAGCCTAACGGGCCTGTCCGCCGCCGGGCGACCTGTTCCCAAATGGAGGGTTCAGTCGTTTGCAAGGCGAATGATCGATGCAAGCGTCCGTCCCGGCGTCCACCAGGAGGCTGCTGCACACGTGACGCTGCTGCCCTTCGAGCACCTCTACACCAGCCATGTCGCCAGCGTCCACCGCTTCTGCCTGTCGCAGGTGGGCGACGCGGCGGCGGCTGAGGACATCACCCACGACACGTTCATCCGCGCCTTTGCCGCCTACCAGCGAGTCCGCCCCGCCGAGGACGTCGCCCGCACCTGGCTGATCTCGATCGCGCGCAACCTCAGCACCGACCATCATCGCCGTCACGGTCGCTGGCGGCGGCTCATCGAGAGGCAGCGGCGGGTGGTCACCGAGCAGCGTGGCGTCGAGAGCCTCGCCGAAGAGCGCTCGCAACTCCATGCCGTCGCTGCAGCGATGGTGGGCATGCGCCCGCGCGAGCGTGAGCTGATCGGTCTCCGGGTGGCGGCCGATCTGTCCTACCGGGAGGTGGGCGAGCTGATGGGAATGTCCGAACCGGCGGCCAAGGTCGCCACCCACCGGGCCCTGGGCCGGCTGCGCGAGCGGCTCGGCCGGGCGTCCGTTCATGACATCAGGGAGATCGTGCAATGACCATCGACATCGACATCGACAGCCAAACCTTCGAGCAGGAGCTGCGAGCGCTGTACGCGACCGTCGCGCCGCCTCGCACTCGGCCGTCGCTCGAGGTCGTCGACGCGGCGCCGTCGCCCCCACCCGCCGGCTCTTCACCATGGCTGCGCGGACGTGTGCTCCGGCGCGGCGGCGCTGTGGGTGCCATCGCGGCGGTGGTGATCGTCGGCGTGGTCGCGGTCCGCGGCCGTCCGGCGCCGGCCGGGCCGCCGCAGCTCAGCCTGCTGAGCGTGTCGGTCCTGCCCGCGGGCGGCCAGCTCAACTGCACCATCGCCGTCTCCGCGCTGAGCGATGTCCACGCCACCGGGTTCATCACGTTCGCGCAAGGACGTGCCTCCTTCGCACCGGTGACCACAACGGGCAACACCTATGTGCGGGGCCTGCACCGCTGGGTGGACACGACGCCGCAGATGGTGGCGCCGGACGACAACTCCTACGTCACCGCCGGCGGTGACCAGACCCATACGGACGTACAGGTGGTCGACTCCACCGGCAGGCACACTGTCCTGACGGTCAACAGCTCACTCAGCCCGCTCGGCTTTTCGCCCGAGGGCATCGTGCTCCTCGACACCAGCCCGAGCCACAACGGACCGAATTCGAAGATGCCGATTTCCCTGCTCGATCCGCGCACCGGCACTATCCGCGCCATGCCGTTGCCCGCCTACCCGGCGATCGTGGGAGCACCGGGTACTGGCCCCGGCTTGTCCTACGGCATGACCACCGGCTACCAGGCAGGCACCAGTTCCATCTGGATGTATTCGTACAACGCGGCCAGCAACATCAGTCAGGTCAGCCGCTACGACCTCACCAACGGTACGACGACGCTCTGGTTCGACGGGCGCGTCGACGGGCTGGGCGCAGCCCAGCAGGTGGGGGAGACGGCAGCAGGCGAGGCGATCATTCAGGTGGCCAGCAGCGACATCCAGCACGTCGCGCCCAACCAGCGCGCCGGGATTCGCGAAAGCACCCTGCTGATGAGCTCGCCACACCGTGGCACAGTCCTCAACGCCGGGCGCGAGGGCGACGCCGGTGTCGCTGACAACCTCTCACCGCTGTCAGCGATCGACGGCCACGACGTCTGGCTTGCCGGCGACAACGGCACCCTCTGGCGCTACCAGCCCGGGCAGGGGCTGCGGGCGATGGCGTCGATCCGCACCAGCACCAACGGTGCGCCGGGAGTGAGCATCTCGGGGGCGTGCGTCTGACGCCTCAGTGGGGCACGCTGCTACCCAGCCGGACCACCGCTCGCGCCCCACTGGAAGCGCACGTCGTACTCGTCCTGCATGACCGGCATGCCGCCTCAGTCCAACGCTCGTACGTAGCACTCAGAAGCAAGGCTGAGGCCGGCTTCTCGCAGCACTCGGCGTTTCGGCTCGTCGTGCTGTCCGCAGACGGCGATGACGACGACCACGCCATGGTGCCGAGCCTCGACCGTGAGCGCGTCGAGGATTCGCCGTCCCACCGTCGCCCACATGTCGGGTGTCGCAACCATGAAGTCGTCAACTATCGCCGCGGGGCCGCGGGGATCGTAGACCACCGGGGCTGTGTGAATCTCAGCGGTGCCGAATCCAACCACGGCACCGTCGTCGTCTGCGACGAGCACGACGACGTCGTCGCGCGTTAGCAAGGTGTGGAAGTACTCGTTCTGGGCTGCACGCGCATTCGCAGCGCGACGATGAAAGACGGGGTGGTGCACCTCGTACTGCTCGCGCTTCCGCGCGCTGAGGTCAAGCATCGCGGGTATGTCCGCACCTCTCGCGGGTCGGATCATCGGGATGCTCATCAGTCCATTCTCCAGCGTCTGACCGAGAGGAGTTCATGCGGCGGCCAAAGGCCGGCGCCGTTGCGGAGGCACCGGGCTGCCGATCGCGGCGTATGGTGATCGCATGTCGCGCTACCGCTGGGCATTGACCGCCGTGGCCGGGGTGGCCGCGTTCGCGATCCTGCTGACCTGGGTGGTGCAGTCGGCGCCGCCCAGCGCGGCCACCGGCATGGGCAGTGCGGCGCTGATCCCGGCCGACGCGCGGTCCCCCGCCGCCGAGTTCACCGGGCTGGACGGCTGGATCAACAGCCCGCCACTGACCGTGGGCGGCCTGCGCGGCAAGGTGGTGCTGGTCGACTTCTGGACGTTCTCCTGCGTCAACTGCGTGCGCACCATCCCGCATCTGCAACATCTGGAGCAGGCGTACGGCGGGCGTGGCCTGGTCATCGTCGGCGTCCACTCCCCCGAGTTCGATTTCGAGAAGCTGCAGGCCAACGTGGTCAGCGCCGTGCATCGCTTCGGGGTCACCTGGCCGGTGGCGCTCGACTCCGAGATGAACACCTGGAACGCGTATGGCAACCAGTACTGGCCCGCGGAGTACCTCATCGACCAGAACGGCAGGGTGGCGTACATCCACGACGGCGAGGGCGACTACGCCATCACCGAGTCGGCGATCGCGTCGCTCCTCGGGGTCAGCACGGCGGCGACCTCCGCCCCCGCGACGGCCAACCCCAGCGGCGAGACGCCGGAGCTCTACGCGGGCAGCGAGCGCGGCCACCTCGCCGACGGCGCCATGTACGGACCGCTGGGCCAGCCGGTGAACTACCGCGACCCGGGTGCGCCGCAGGAGAGCGACGCCATCCAGGTGACGGGCAGCTGGACGGACCGCGGCCAGTACCTGGTGGCGAGCTCCGCAGGACATGTGCGCCTCAGCTTTGCTGCGCGCGACGTCTTCTTGGTGGCCGGACCTGAGTCGTCGTCGGCGCACGTCACCATGTCGGTCGACGGCAGGGCGGTGCCGGCGTGGCAGCTCGGTCCTGACGTCAGCGCCGCCGGTGTCGACGTCTCCAGCCGGCAGCTCTACCACCTGCTCACCGGCCTCGACGGTGGCCGCCACCTCATCGACCTCACCGTGCCGGCCGGTTTTCGGCTCTACACCTTCACCTTCGGTTGATGTGCACCCTCGGCTGATGTGATCAGCCTCGCCTCGCTCGTCGCGACGTTCGTCGCGGGACTGGCGTCGTTCCTCGCGCCCTGTTCGGTGCCGCTGCTGCCCGCCTACCTGTCGGCGGTGAGCGGTGCATCCGCTGCCGACCTGGCCTCGAGTGGCAAGCGCAGCGATTTCCGCGGCCGCCTGGACGCCGGCTCGATCCTCTACGTCGCCGGCTTCACCACAGTGTTCGTCCTGCTCGGCGTGGGCGCGGCGGGCATCGGTCACTCCATCCGCTCGGTGGAGCGCATCGTCGAGATCGTCGGCGGGGTGCTGCTCGTCGTCTTCGGATTGATGATCGCCGGCGCGCTGCGCATCTCCTTCATGGAGCGTGTACGGGCGCTGTCATTACCCCAGCGTCTGCGCGGCAGGGGCGTGGCCGGCGCCTACCTGGTTGGCGTGGTGTTCGGCATCGGCTGGACACCGTGCGTCGGCCCCTACCTGGGCACCGCGCTGGTCCTCGCCGCCACCAGCGCCCACGTGGTCAGCGGCGCGGTCCTGCTCGCCGCCTA
>JANWHI010000141.1 GCA_025450495.1 Candidatus Dormiibacter sp.
CGCGGTTCGACCCAGCGACGTTCTCCCTCGTCGGGCATGCACTCCAACAGCGCCGCCTGCAGCTTGGTCAGCGCGGACGCCGCGTCCTCGCTCTCGACGATGCCGGCGCGCATGCGCACGATCTCCGCCAGGGCCCAGTAAGTCACCCCCTCGCCGTAGGCGAGGCAGCGGCCGCGCTGCCAGTAGATGCGGTCGGCGAGGCCGTCCATGTACTTGATGAACTCCCACATCAGCCGCGACTTGCCGATGCCGGCGATGCCCACCAGCGAGACGAGCTGAGCGCGCCGATCCTCCACGCACGCGTGGAACAGGTCCTTGACCACGCGCAGCTCGCGGTCGCGGCCGGTGAAGGGTGGTTCGAGCGCCGCTGACTTCTGGACTCCGCCCATCAGGGCCACGACGCGGACAGCGCGCCAGAGCCGAAGTGGCTTCTCCTTGCCCTTCATGGTGTGCTCGCCGGCGTCCTCGTACGTGAGCGCTGCCTCGGTCAGCCGACGCGTCGACTCGCCGACCAGGACCGTCCCGGGCGCGGCCGCGGACTGGATGCGTGACGCGGTGTTGACGAGGTCGCCGGCGACCATGCCGTGGCCCTCGGCGCCGAGCGTGACCGCGGCCTCACCGGTGAGCACCCCCGCCCGAGCGCGCAGGCCCGGCAGCCCCATCTCCGCCCCCATGGCGGTGACCATGTCGGTGAGATCGAGCGCGGCTCGAACCGCACGTTCCGCATCGTCCTCGTGCGCCGTCGGCGCTCCCCACACCGCCATCACCGCGTCCCCAATGAACTTCTCCACGGTACCGCCGTACCGGCGCACGATCTCGCGGCTGGCGTCGAAGTACTTGCTGAGGAGCTCACGAACCTCCTCGGCATCGCGGCCCTCGGACAGGGTGGTGAACCCCACCAGGTCGGCGAACAGGACGGACACATGGCGTCGCTCCGCGACGGGACCGCCGGGGCCGTCCGGCGGGTCGGCGGCGGCCCGAGGAGGGCCGGCGCCGGCGCCGACCTGTGTGCCGCATTCGTCGCAGAACCGCGCCTGCGGGCGCAGCGGGTTTCCGCAGGCGGCGCAAGCGGCGGCCAGCGGCGTTCCGCACTCGTCGCAGTACTTGCTGCCGATGCGATTCTCCGCGCCGCAGCTCGGGCAGGTCACGTGGCCACTATAGAAACGCTGCCGTCCCCTGCGGGACCCCCGGGCGAGTTCGCACCCGCGGTGGGGAGTCATCAGAGCGCAAGGTGGCGGCCGTAACGTCGCGGCCATGGCCGCCATCGACGCCCCACCTGGCTCTCGAGTGGCGCCTGGCTTGGTCGAACGCCGCGACCTCGACCTGCGCCCGCAACGAGATGCGGTGGCCGCGTATTTTGGTCTCCACCCGTCGCACCTGGCGTCCATCGCGCCGCATCTCCTCCAGTTGATGGCCCTGCGCGTCCAGGGAGACCGCCGGCATTGGCTGGAAAGAGTGGCAGCCCTCACCACTCGCAGGCATCCGGCGACGACCGGCCTCTAGCTGATGGGGCCGATCGGGCCTCCAGGGTCTCGGATATCGCCGCCACGCCGCGAAACGCATCGAGGGGATGTCAATGACGTGCGTGCACTACCGGCCGGCCCAGCGGAACCAGCGAATGCCGACCCCGGCGAAGACAAGGACGTAGGCAGCACTGGCAAGGAGCGCACCCCAGGCCTCCCCGCTCCAGGCGCTTGCGCCCATCGCCGCCGAGAGCAGGGTCTCCACGCATCCGCCCGGAGACCAGCGCGAAATCAATTCGATGGGTGTCCCGAGGGCGTTGGTATGACCGAACAGGCTCAGGAAGATCAGCGGCAGGTAGAGGAGGCGGCCGGCGGCGTTGAGGGTTTCGGCCGACGGAATCAGGCCGACAATCGCCTGCCCGATGCTGAGGAAGACGGCTCCGCCCAGCAGCGCAACCATCAGCGTCAGCACGTACCCGTCCGCGGAGAGCTGCACACCTTGGACGACACCCGCGACGACCAACACCACCACCGACATGAGCAGAACGGCGACCGCCTGGACGATCCAACGGCTGCCCATGATCGTCCAGGTGGGGGCGGGTGTGACCCGCAGACGCTGAAAGACGCCCCGATCACGGTCCTGTGCCGTTGCCGTCGAGTAGGCGATGGCACCGATGGACACCATGCCCACGGTGAGCGCGAGACCGACGCGAATGTCGGGGCTGCCAAACTGGGCTGCGCGCTTGCCGGACGAGGTGACGACGAGCACGATGAGTGGCAGCACCAGCGTCAGAGCGAGCGCGCGATAACTGCGCAACTGCGCCGCGGTGTCGGCGCGAAGCAATGCCTTGAGCGGGGTCAGCCACGAAGCCTCGATTCGTGGTCGGTCCACCGCGGCGGACAGCTCCTCAGTCACGGAGCTCGCGTCCGGTGCGCCCGCTGAAGACGTCCTCGAGGGTGTCCTCGCCGTGAGCTGCGTCGCGGACCCGCGGGTCGCTTCGGTGCGCCTCGATCAGACCGGCAGGGGTGTCGACGGTCAGGACCCTTCCGCGGTCCATGATGGCCACGCGGTCGCAGACCGCTTGGGCCTCCTCCATCGAGTGGGTGGTGAGGAGGATGCTTCGCCCCTCCTTGCGGAAGCGTTCGATTCGGTCCCAGAGCTGACGCCGAGCCTGTGGGTCAAGCCCGGCGGTCGGTTCATCGAGGAGGATGAGCGGCGGATCATGGATGGTTGCGATCAGCAAAGAGAATCGCTGCTGCTGGCCGCCGGAAAGTTCGCGAAAGCGCTTCCGTGCCTCGCCCTGAAGGTTGATCTCCTCGAGCCGTCCGCGTATCTGCTCCGCCGACAACGAGACGCCATAGAGCCCGGCATAAAGCCTGACGATCTCCAGAAGGGTCAGGTTGGCATGAAAGCTGGTGGTCTGCAGATGAACGCCCAATTGCGCCTTGGCCCGCAACGGATGGACACGAGCGTCGACGTTGCCAATCGCGATTTCGCCCCCATCGGGGCGGAGCAGGCCTTCGATCGCACTCAGAGCGCTTGTCTTGCCGGCACCATTTGGGCCGAGGAGCCCGAAGATCTCTCCCTCACGAACGTCGAGAGCGACATCGTCGACGGCGATCGTGGGACCGTACCTGACGCGTAGACCATCCACTCGGAGCGCCAAGCGCGGGGCGGCCGTGGCGGGTGGCGTCGCCGTCATACCGCCTGCATTAAAGCGGGCGCGCTGCGCAGCCTACGGATTGCCAGAGCTTACGATCCGCTCGCATCGATTGCGGCTCTTGCGTGAACAAGGCCAACCCTGGGAGGAAGAGCATGGGCATCACGTTCCCTCGAGAATCGGCTGCGTACCGGGCAGACCGCGACCGGCTGCTCGCGCATGAGATCGAGCTCCGGCGCGCCATGGAAGCGGTCGCTGTCGAAAGACGCGCCCTGTCGCCAGGCGGCATCATACCCGAGGACTACGTCTTCCAGCGCGGAGGCGTGGATGGCGCACCGGTGGACGTGCGCCTTTCCGAGCTGTTCGCGCCGGGCAGAGACTCGCTCGTGGTTTACAGTGCGATGTACCCGCGCGCGAAGGATGACGAGCGATCAACCGCGACTACTTCGGCGAGACAGACGGACCCAGGCGGTGATCGGTGAAGGAGCCGTCATCACCGGCGCCGTACCTGGGGCTCCCCAGAGCAGGCGAATCGAGGCCAGGCCGTGACGCCTTCACACACTCTCGAGAGCAGCGACTGCAGCGGCGATCGGATCGGTCCGCCGGAGCCGCTCTGAGTGCCCCCTGCAGGCGTCGCGATATCGAGGGTCGTCCATCACCTGTCGTGCCGCCGCTTCCAACGTGTCGGAACGCAACTCATCCCGCACGAGAACGCTGGCAACACCCAGCCGCTGAGCGCGGGCGGCAACGCCGGGTTGATCACGGCCCCAGGGAACCAAGACCATCGGCACGCCGTGCCACATGGCCTTCATAACTGATCCGTGGCCGGCGTGGCTGACAACCAGGCAACTGCGATTCAGCACGGCGGCATGCGACACATACTCCTCCGCCCGCGCGTTGCGGGGTAGGGGGTCCAGCGACTCGATCGGATGCGATCCCCCGGTGGTCACCAGGACCCTGACCGGCAGCGAGGCCAGGCCTTCCAGCGCCGCTCGAGCCAATGGCACATCGTCCTCGAGCTGCGTGCTCAGGGTCACCAAAACCCAGGGATCGCCGGGCTCCCCCAGGTATGTGGGCGAGGAGCCATCGGGCTCCCAGATCAAGGGCCCGACGTAACGGTGGTTGGCGGGCAGCGCAGCGTTGTCGAAGTCGAAGACCTGGTCGGTGGCGTGCAGCACCATGGACGCGCGGTCAATCATCGGCAGGAAGGACCGGACGATGGGGACAGCGCGGGGGCCAAAGTCGTCACCCAGGGGACGCGGCGGGTTCGGACCGACGTAGAAGGTGGAGTTCACCACCACCCACGGAATCGCGGTGGCGGCCGCGGCGATGTCCGCCGCTCCGGTGCCGAAGAGCGAGGTGACCAAGAGGTCGGCGCCTTCATCGTGAAGCAGGGTGGACACCAGCGAGCCGACGCCGTGGGACCACTGAGCCACCTCGTCCGCCACCACACGTCCCTGCTCGTCCAGGCTCAGGTCGGCGAGCCGTCTGAAGACTCCGCCAATGATCCGGCCCATGTCCAGGTTCGGCGGTATCGGGGCACACGCTGCACCCATCGGTACCACGGCGCGCGCCACGGCGTCGTCGCCCATGAACGAGACGCGGTGGCCCCGCTGCTGCATCCCGATCGCTGCGGCCATCAGCGGCTGCAGATCGCCGCCGGCACCGGCGGTGGCGAGGGCAAGGATTCGTCGATGGGCCGGCAGCGTGGTCACCTCATGTCACGATCGCTGGGACGTCGCATCATGCGCCGCCACACCCCGGCTCAGGTGGCCTTCTCGCTGCTGCCCTTCCAGCAAACCGGGCGATCCCGACGTCCAGGCTTCCCCGGTCGTCGCCGCGGCGATGGGCGCGTGCATGATCGCGCTGTGGCAGCCAGCCCGGCGAGGCGAGACATTCCGCGAGCTTCAGCGATGCCTGGGCGTTCGATTGGCCTGGGCCCACCACCATGATCGGCCTGCGCGTGGCACTGATCGGCTACGGATTGGCCGGCCGCATGTTCCATGGGCCGCTGCTCCGAGCCACCCCCCGTCTCCGGGTTGCCGCGATCGTCGTCCGCGACCGCCAGCGACGCCAACGGGCGGCGGCGGATTTCCCGCAGGCACGGCTTCTGGCCAGCGCCGACGAGCTGTGGGCCCATCGTGATGACTTCGACCTGGTGGTTGTCGCGACCCCACCCGATTCGCACACCGCGCTCGCCGAGGCGGCGATCGACGCCCGCCTGGCGCTGGTTGTCGAGAAACCACTCGCCACCAACGCTGACGGCGCGCGCAGGCTGATCGAGCGTGCGGTGGCTGCGCACGTCCTGCTCGTGCCCTTTCACAACCGGCGCTGGGACAGCGACCAGCTCACGCTGCGCGGACTGATCGCCAATGGAGAGCTGGGCGAGATCTACCGGTACGAATCGCGCTTCGAGCGCTGGCGGCCCAGTCCGGACCCCAACGCATGGCGCGAAACTCTGGCCGCGGACGACGGGGGTGGCGTGCTTCTCGATCTCGGTGTCCACCTCGTGGACCAGGCGCTGTCCCTCTTCGGGCCGATCACCGGTGTGGTCGGTGAGGTCGAGGCGCGCCGTGGCGGGGCCAACGACGACGTGTTCATCGCACTGCATCACGCGTCTGGAACAAGGTCGCACCTCTGGGCGAGTGCGGTCACCGCCGCACCCGGCCCGCGGCTGCGCGTGCTCGGCTCGCGCGGTGCCTATGTGGTCGAGCACCTCGACGGGCAGGAGGCAGCGCTCCGCGAGGGCGCGGATCCCGCGCAGGCTGACTTCGGTGCAGAGCCCCCCGATCGGTGGGGACGGTTGGTGCGCGGTGAAGAGTCTCAGACGGTGCCGAGCCAGCCGGGGCGCTGGCGCGACTTCTATCCAGCGGTCGAACAGGCCATTCGTACAGGAGAGGCGCCGCCGGTTCGCGCCAGCGATGCGCTGGCGGCACTCGAGGTCCTCGATGCTGCGCGCATCTCGCCCTCAGCCTCGACGCCGGGAGGACGCACATGAATCCGCTCACCGCTGGGTGGCGTGAGCCTGCTTGGGCATCCCCATCATCCGCAGCATCTCGATCCCTCCGGTGCGAAGGAAGCGCACCAGGAGCGCCGCGCTCCCCAGCAGCACTGCGATGTTCAGGTACGTGTCGTAGTTCCAGGACACGCTGGTGTCGAACACGGTCACGTGACGGTTGCTCGGGGTCAGCCCGCTGGCGTTGAACAGCAGGCCGACAACCAACCCCGCCACGGCCATGGTCAGGTACGACACGACGAACAGGTGAACAGCCACGCGACGCCCGTAGTACTTCCGATAGATGTTGAGGATCGGGAGGATGATGAGGTCCGCGAAGATGAAGGCGATCACGCCGCCGAAACTGATCCCGCCACGCCAGAGAACGGCGGCAAGGGGCACGTTGCCCACCGAGCAGACGAAGCTCACAACCGCCACCAACGGCCCGATCAGTGCGCCCCACACCTCTGACAGAAGGCCATGCCCCTGCAGGAACAGGCTCGACCACACCGAGTCGGACACCCAGGACCCGAGCGCGCCGGCGATCAGGAATCCCAGCACAAGGTCGGTCCACAGGCTGTAGATGCTCATGAAGAAGTAGTGCGCGATCGAGGTCAGCGCTGGACCCGAGAAGGCGCGCTGCAGGAATGGCCCGTCGGTCACCGACATGTCCATCGCGGCGTGACCCTCCATCCGACCGAGGAGGCCCCGCTCCGCGTGCTCGTGAGCTGCGCTGACCAGCCGCCGGCTCAGCGTCAGCTTGAGCACGATCGCAAGGCCGACGATCATGACCAGGCCACCCAGGAGCTCCGCGCTGAGGAACTGCCAGCCGAGCAGGATGAGTAGGACCAGCCCCAACTCGAACACCAGGTTGGTGGACGCGAACTCGAAGATGATCGCGTTGCCCAGCGTGGCTCCTTTTCGGAACAGAGTGCGCGCCAGCGCCACCGCTGCGTAGGAACACGACGAGGAAGCCGCGCCCAAAAGGGTCGCGATCGCCACCTCGCGAGGCCGATCCCGCCCCAGCAGCCGGGCGATCATCTGCTTCGACACCAACGCCTCGACGATGGCTGACAGGAGAAAGCCGATGGCGAGCGGCCAGAGGACCTGCCAGAACATCGCAAAGGCCAGGCTCAACGCCTTGCCGATCTCGTGGAGCACGAACACGGTCAGCCGGAGAGGAAGCGACCGATCGCCGCCGAGAGCTCCGTGACCTTGTCATCACCGTCGCCGGCTCGGACGGCATCGGCAACGCAATGCTGCACGTGGTCGTCGAGGAGCGCGACGGCCACCTTGTCGAGCGCCGCCTTGACCGCGTTGACCTGGGTCAGGATGTCAATGCAGTAGCGCTCTTCGTCGACCATGCGATGGATGCCGCGAACCTGGCCTTCGAGTCGACTCAGACGCGCCTGGATGCGCGGCTTGTTGTTGATGTAACCGGGAACCGCCGCCGTCGTGGCTGCGGCTGATTGACGTGCCATGGGTCACCTCCGCCTGGCGATACCTCGATCGGGGTTGTGCCGGGGCATTATACCCCCCGCAGGTATCGGCCGGGCCGAGGCGGTCTCGAGCGATCGGTCAGCGGCGCTCCACCACCCGGAACTGGGTGCCGTCAGGGCCGCGGAACAGGAACATCGGCGGCACCGTGTCCCCAAAACGCAGGACCTCGTCACAGTCGACCCCGCGCGACTTCAGCTCACCGTGGAGGGCTTCGGCGTCCGCGGTGTTGAAGCTCACCTCGATCCCTGACCGCTGTCCGCCGTGCAGCGGGGGGATCGCGAGGGTCGTCGCCGCGCCCGCAGGAGCCACCTCGACCCAGCGGTCGCCCTGACCGAAGGGCGCGTCGATTCGCTTCTCAAACCCGAGCGTGCCGACGTAGAACTCGATCGCGTGATCCTGGTCACTCGCCGGGACGACCACTGTTCCGATGCCAGTGATCTGTGTGGTGGTCTTCTCAGTCATCGCCGTCCTCCTGTCAGTGGGCTCATCCGTCACGACTCGCGGACACCGCAGAACTCATCGGTCTGAGGACCGGGAGGTCCAGCATGCCCACAATGCGCTGACGGGACCGGCTCAAGGAGGACACCCATGACAGTGGACATCGACGGCTACGGCGTCCGTCCCCATCAGCCCGACATCGAACGCCTCCTCGAGGACTGCCGAACCCTCTCGGAAAGCGGCGTCGAGCGCATCGCCCGGGGATGGTCACACCAGGTGGATGACTCATCTGATCGGCACGGCGCCTGGGCCGAGGCCGAGCGCGCCGCGCTGCACACGCTCGAGCAGGCCAACCGAGTGCGGGAATGGGACGAGCTGCGCAATCGCATCCTCGAGCTGACCGAGCGCCATGCCGCACTGGTGGTGTGGCGCGAGGAACATGGAGACGTGGGGCATCGGGCCGAGGACGCCCTGCTCGGCGCCGCGCTGGCGCTGTCGGCGCGCCCCAACCTGGATGCCGGACACGAGCGAATCCTGCTGGGGCCGATGAGCGCCGCACTGCCGTGGCTGACGGAGCCGACCTCCGTCGAGTCACGCCGCGCATCCATCTAGGTGCATGAGGTTCCTGTTCAGCCCGCCTGACGAGACCGCGGTTGGATTGCTGACGCTGCCCTGGGCGGAGCCACTGGAGTTGTGGACGGACGATCGCCTGGTGGACGTCCGCCACCGTGGCATCTCTCGTCACGTGGTCCGGTTCGTCGTCGAGGGCGGATGCCTGTACGCGCTCAAGCAGATCAGTGAGGGACTTGCGCGGCGCGAACATCGACTGCTTCGCCTCCTGGGAGAGCGGCACATCCCCGCTGTGCGTGTCCGCGGGATCGTGGTCGATCGCGGCCCCCGACTCGATCCGCAGACAGACGCCGTCCTGGTGACCACCTTCCTCGAGTACTCGACGTCGTATAGGACGCTGTTCAGCAATCCTCGCGCCGGACCACGGAGCGACAAACTCTTCGACGCTCTTGTGCAGCTGCTGGTACGCCTGCACCTGGCCGGTTTCTTCTGGGGTGACTGCTCGCTGTCGAACACGCTGTTCCGCCTTGATGCGGGAGCGCTCGAGGCGTACCTCGTCGACGCTGAGACCAGCGAAGAACATGCGTCTCTGTCGGACGGACAACGCACCTACGACGTCGAGTTGGCCCGCGAACACGTCGGCGGTGAGCTCATGGACCTGCAGGCCGGCGAGCTGCTGCCCTCTGACGTGGACCCCGTGGCCCTGGCCGACAGCCTGCCGGCCCGCTACCGCGCACTCTGGGACGAGCTCGCCCATGAGGAGGTTCTCCGACCTGAGGAGCAGCGGTATCGTGTTGCCGATCGGCTGCGCCGGCTCAACGAGCTCGGCTTCGACGCCGACGCGGTCGAGCTTGTCAGCAGCGGCGACGGCTACCGGCTGCGCGTGCAGACGCGCGTCGCGGAACCGGGCAATCACAAGAACCGCCTGTTCATGCGCGCTGGGCTGGATGTCCAGGAGAACCAGGCCCGGCGCCTGCTCAACGATATCGCCGGCTTTCGCGGCTACCTGGAGCAGAAGGGTGGTCGGCCTGTGCCCGAGAGCGTCGCCGCCAACCGTTGGCTGAATGAGGTCTACGACCCCGTCGTCGACGCGATTCCGCCTCGGCTACGCGGCAGGCTGGCTCCGGCGGAGATCTTCCACGAGATCCTGCTGCACAGGTGGTACCTGTCGGAATCGGCGGGGCACGACGTCGGCACGACCGCGGCGGCACAGTCCTACTACGAGAGTGTGCTTCCCGCCGTCCCCGAGCAGTTCAGCTCTGGCGACGTGGTGTCGGCAACCAAGCTGCGCGCCCGCAAGCCGTCACATTCTCGGTCCCCGCCGGCGTGAGCTGAGCGTGCGTCACCAGGATCAGAGGATGACGGTCACGGCGCTGGTGGCGCTGGCGGAGGCGCCGTCGTCGTCGGTGATCGTCACCGTCACCGTGAAGGTCCCGAGAACAAGGAGGCCGTAGGTGTGTGACAGCGTGAACGAGCCGCCACTGAGGGTCAGCGCATGACTCCCGCTGCCGTCGCCGTAGTCGACCGTCGCCGTGAACGTGTCCGCTGCGGCGTCACTGTCGGAGAAGCTGCCGGCGGCGCTGTACCCACCCAAGAGCGCAGTCTGAGCGGACGGAATGGCGATGGCGGGCGGGGCGCTTCTGACTGTGACTGCCTCGGTTGCCCGTCCATAGCCACCGCGAGCGTTGGTGACCCGGACGGTGATCGTGCACGTGCTGCACACCTCGGCGTAGGCGTGCTGCAGACCGAACGTGAAGCCGCTCAAGGCAAGGGCATGGGTGCCCGATCCATCGCCGTAGTCGACCGTCGCCGTCCAGCCACTGCCGCCCGCGTCGGCGAACGAGCCGTTGCCCGGGTAGGTCGATTCCCAGATCGAGGCCGGCGCCGGCAGGGCGACGACAGGCTGGGTGACCGGGGTCGGGGTCGGGGTGGGAGTGGGGCCTGGGGTCGGGGTGGGAGTGGGGCCCGGGGTCGGGGTGGGAGTGGGGCCCGGGGTTGGCGTTGGCCCGGGCGTTGGTGTCGGCGTAGGGGTGGGTTGCGAGGAGATCGGCCCGGACGTCGGGGTCGGGCCGGTCGGCGCCGGCGGGGATGTTGGTTGACCGGGGTGCGCCGGAGGCGACCCCGTGTGCAGGCCCCCGCCTGTCGGATGCGGCGGGGTTACGGACCCGGGGCCGCCGACCGTCGGTGACGTGTTGCTGGACGCGTCCTTGGTGGCGACGGGCGGCGCCCAGCGCGAGTGGGGGACCGCGTCGGGGGTGGGCAGAATCCCGGGAGCCACCAGCCCCAGCGCTGTCGACCCCGACACGATTGCACTCCCCCACTGCAATCCCAGGCCGTTCACCCAGGTGAGCAGGGGCAGTTGCGCGATCCATGAGCCGAAACCGACGACTCGCCAG
Source organism: Candidatus Dormiibacter sp. (assembly GCA_025450495.1). Next base: position 11,024 of record JANWHI010000141.1, read on the forward strand.
AGCCGACCCACGGAGATGTTCAGGAATGCCCGCACCACGGTCGGATCGAACTGCGCGCCCGAGCACCGGACCAGCTCCTCGCGGGCGGCGACGACGCCGATCGGCCGGCGGTAGGGGCGCATGGCGGTCATCACCTCGTACGAGTCGGCCACGGCGACGATCCGCCCGGCCAACGAGATGCTCTCCCCAGCAAGAGCACGGGGATATCCCCTGCCATCCCAGCGCTCGTGGTGGTGTTCCACCGCTGCTGCCCACTCGCCGAGCCAGGCTCGCAGAGGGCCGATCAGTCGAGCTCCCTCTTCGGGATGGCGCTCGACGTTCTTGCGCTCGACCTCGGTCAGCTTGGCCGGCTTGCTGAGGATCTCGCTGGGGACGACGAGCTTGCCGATGTCGTGGAGCAGCGACGCCCAACGCAGCCGCGCCCGGTCCGCGGGCGGGAGCTTCATCTCGGTTGCGATCAGGTCCGCGAAGACCCGGACTCGCTCCGAGTGACCGCGAGTCTGCTTGTCGTGGACGCTGAGCGCCGCCACCAGCTCGAGCACGTTCTGCATGTAGGCAACCTCTCCCCCCACGACGCCGTTGTCGCGCGCCTCCTGCAGCCGGCGCTGCAGGTCGCGCGGCCGGCCGACACGCCGGGCCACCGCGAAGCGCTTTGGAGCGTTGTCAGGGAAAAGCAGCGAGAGGTTGAGCAGTGCTGCCAGCGGCAACAGCCGGCGTGCCGCGCGCTCCACCGCGAGGATCACCAGCAGCATGGCCACGGTGACGATGACGAACGAGAGCAGCGTCTGCCCGGCGCCGTTGGCTCGGGGCAGCACCCTGCTGAGGGTCGCAGCGGTGGCGATGCCGGCTGCAGCTGGGGCGGCGACCACGCTGAAACGAACGAGCCTGCTCAGCACCGGCCGGCGCTGCCATTGGTGGCCGGCCGTGGCGGCGTCGCGGGCAGGGTGCTCGGGGGACTCGGGGATGGTCCCAATCCTCCGCGGTGCCCCGACCGCGTTCACAGTGCCAGTGGCCTGGGGCGAAGCCATGGCAAGATTGCTCTGTTTGGCGGCTTCGTCCAGGAAGGTTCGGCCCTCCGTAGCCGCGGAGTAACCGGGCCGTGGCAGGGGATGTGAACAGCCGGGTCGGGTCGGACAATGGTCCGGCGGGTCAGTCGCCGCGGTCGCCACGTAACACAGTGGCCCACCCCGGGTCTCTGACCGGGTATGACGCCACCGATGGCGGTGCAGACCATGGCCACTGACGACTGGGGACGCCGCGAAGCGCTCGAGCGCCTGGTCGGTGCCCAACAGCGCCGGCTGTTTGCCATCGCGCTGAGCATCGTTCGCGACCCCGGTGAGGCGGAGGACGCCGTCCAGGAGAGCTTCCTGATCGCATGGCGGCGGTGGGACACCATTCGCGACGAGGCCAAGCGCGAGACCTGGGTGACCACCATCTGCGTGCACCACTGCTTGCGCCGACGTCGCACGTTGCGCCGTTGGACGCTGGGCCGTGCCAGCGACGCCGCTGCGGCCGCCGAGCACGTGCGTTTCCAGGGCCGGTTGCTCGACCTCGACCGCGCCCAGGCGAAGCTCTCGCGACAACAGCGCGCTGCGCTGGTGCTCAGCTATCACCACGGCTACTCAGCCGATCAATGCGCCGTGCTGATGGGGCTGTCGGGGGGAACCGTGCGCAGCCACCTCGCACGCGCGCTGGCGACTCTGCGCAAGGAGATGAGCGATGACTGACCACGACGATCCCCTGTCGGCTGAGCTTCGCGAGTACTACGCACAGCTTGCCCAGCAGTCCGCGCCCGACCTCACCGGCAGGGTCATGGCCGAGGCCGACACGCGAGGTGCGCGGATGCGCCGGTTGACCGGCATCGGCGGAGCTGTGGTGGTCGCTGCCGCGGCGGCGGCGCTGGTGGTGGTGACGCTCGCCAACCACGGCGCCCCGGCGCGCAACAACCCGGCGAACACGCCGAATCCGACTCCAACGCCCGCGTCGCCGATGACCACTCCCCTCCCCGCGCCGGTCATCCCCGTGGGACTCGCGGCTCACGGTTTCATCCCCTCGGACGTCACCGCCATCAGCGCCAACCAGTGGTGGGTGGCGGGGTACGACGGAGCCTCGTGCACGTCAACGTCGTGCACGCGCATCCTCCACACCACCGATGGCGGGCAGACATTCGAATCGATGCCCACGCCGCCGGTAGCGCCAGGACCCGGCGGCCAACAGTATTTCGGCCTTCGCTTTGCCGACTCGGCAGACGGCTGGCTGTACACAGCGGGCGGCGCGCTGTGGGCGACCCACGACGGTGGTGGACACTGGACCAGTGACGCCGCTGCGGGTACGGTCACCGACCTCGAGGCGTCGGGTGGGTACGTCTACGCGATCGACTGCGCGCAGGCCACCGCGTGCACCCTGGAGCGCTCGCAGCTCGGCCAGGACACATGGCTCCCGCTTCCCATCCCCGCCGGCTCGGGGACGCTGGTTCACCTCAACGTCAACGGCCCGCACGTGTGGGTTGTCCCGGGCGGCCAGGGGGGGACCTCGCTGCTGGAATCCACAGATGCCGGCCAGCACTTCAGCACAGATGCCGTGTGCGCCGGGGACGTCGGCATCGCCAGCGTCGACGCCGTCGACCCCAGCGTGGTCTGGGCGACATGCGCCACCGGCACCGAGGCCACCGCCTTCCGATCCCTCGACGGCGGCCAGCATTTCAGCGCCGTCGCCGGCCCTGGGATGATGCCGAACTTCGCTTCGATCGGAGGCGTGTCCTCGACCACCGCGGTCATCGGCGCGCAGGCCCTGTTTCGAACCGTCGACGGAGGGCGGGCTTTCGTGACCGTCGCGGACAACGGAACACAGTGGTCAGTGGTCGGATTCACCACGTCCAGCAACGGGTTCGTCTTCGACCGCGAGGCGTCGGGCCAGCGCGCTCTGTGGCGGTCCAATGACGCCGGGGCTCACTGGTACCGCGTGGGGTTTCCATAGCCACCCAGCCACTTCTCCTCCTGCGCTGCCGAGGCGTGGCTCAGAGCGGACATTGGCTGGCCCTGTCGATACATCTGCGGTGGCTTGCTGCCGGCGGACTGTCCGCCGTCGATCGGGATCACGGCCCCGGTGACGAACGAGGAGCTCGCAGAGCAGAGCCAGAGCACGACCTGCGCCACCTCGGACACCGTCCCCAGGCGCTTCATCGGTGTGGACAAACCGGCCAGCCTCTGCGCCTCCGCGCCGGCGACCTCGAGGTGGTGGGGGTGGATCGGGCCGGGCGCCACGACGTTGACGCGGATGCCACGGTCGGCGTAGTCGAGGGCTGCCACCTTGGTCAGCCCGATGATCCCGGTCTTCCCCGCGACGTATGCGGCGTGGTTGGCGGTGCCTGTGAGGCCCGCCAGCGACGCCATGTTGACGATGGCGCCACCGCCGCTCGCGAGCATGGCGCCGATCTGGAACTTCATGCCGAGGAACGTCCCCCGGATGTTGGTGGCGATGCCGCGGTCGAACTCGTCGGGGTCGATGTCGGCAAGCGGCGCCGGCAGCGGGCCGTCGGTGGCGGTGTTGAACGCTGCGTCGAGCCGGCCGAACGTCGCCAACGCCTGGTCGACGAGATTGCGCGCCGAGGCGACGTCGGCGACGTCGGTGCGCACCGCGATGGCCCGCCCGCCGCGGCCCTCGATGCGTCTGGCGACGGCCGCCAGGGCCTCGACATCGCGGGCCCCGAGAACGACGGCGGC
>JANWHI010000142.1 GCA_025450495.1 Candidatus Dormiibacter sp.
TCCCGCCGACGTCGACGCGCTCCGCTCCGTGCTGCCGGCGTCGGTGCGCATCGTGGTCGACGGCGCCCACTCCCTGGGCGGCTCATTCGGCGATCGCCCCGCGGGGTCTCTGGGCGACATCAGCACGCTGAGCTTCCATCCCGTCAAGCACATCACCACGGGAGAGGGGGGCGCATGTCTGACCAGCGACCCCGGGCTCGCCGAGCGGATCCGGCGGCTGCGCAACCACGGCATGACCAGCGCTGCTGAGGAACGCACCGGGGCGAGGTGGCGCTACGACGTCACCATGCTCGGCAGCAACTCCCGGATCACGTCGTTCCAGGCCGCGCTCGGAACCGCCCAGCTGCACCGCCTCGACGACGTCGTCAGGCGTCGACAGGCGCTGGCCGACCGCTACGACGCCCTCGTGGGTGACATCCCCGGCGTCGGTCTGCCCCCGCGCCCCCCGGGGCGCCGCAGCGCCTGGCACCTGTACGCCATCGAGATCGATGAGCAACGGTTCGGCTGTGACCGCGACACTGTCATCGATGCGCTCCGCGCCGAAGCAATCGAGGCCACACTTCACTACCCGGCCGTGCATCTGCTCTCCTTGTACCGCGCCCGCGGTGGCCGGCCGGGGATGGCGCCCCGCGCGGAGGACCTGTGCCGGCGGCTGGTGACGCTCCCCCTCTTCGCGGCGATGACCGAGGCCGACCAGGACGATGTGGTGGCGGCGCTGACCCGCATCCAGTCGTGGGCGGGAACGCGAGCGATGGCCCGGTGACGGCGGCAGTGGTGCTGATCCCCGATTGCGGGGGCACCGTCGGTCTCGGCCACCTCGAGCGCCTGCTGGCGCTGGCCGATGCGCTTCGCGGGGCCTTTTCGGCATCGGTGATCGTGCCAGAGGGTGAGGCCATGCTCGCCCGGCGGGTCAGCGACCGCGGCCACCACGCGATCGCTCTGCCGGGCGGTGCCGCAGAGCGCGCCGCGGCCGCGGTCGACTCTCTGCCCGCCGACGTCGTCGTTCTCGACGGCTATGTGTTCAGCGAGGAGGTGCAGCGGGGGCTGCGCGCCCATGCGCGGCTGGTTGTCGTCGACGACCTCGGCCTTCCGACCGACAGCGACCTGGCGGTGAACCCTTCGGCCGGCGGCGAGCTGCTACCCCCGGAGGGGGCTGGCGCATTCCTTGGCGGCGCCGACTACGCGCTGCTCAGCTCGGGCTTCGTCGCCGCTCGCACCTCGGTACTGGCCCGAGGACAGCCGCCGCGAACCGCCCTGGTGTCCAGCGGGGCGACCAACCTTCTCGACATCACCGCCCGGTTCGTCGTCGACGTGCTGGCCCACGATGCCACGGTGGAGGTGCTCGCTGTCCTCGGGCCCCAGGCGGTGGACGCCGAGCTGCCCGACGACCCGCGCCTGGAAGTCCTCGTGGCCCCGTCGAGCCTCGCCGACCTGCTGGCTCGCGCCACCATCTTCGCCGGCACCGCCGGGACCACCGCGTTGCAGGCAGCCTGCGTCGGCGTGCCGGCGGTGATCACCGCCGCGGTGCCGAACCAGGTGGGCCCAGCCGCTGCCCTGGTCGCCGCGGGGTGCGCGGTGGCGGCCGAGCCCGATGACCTCGCGCGCGAATGCCTCAGCCTGCTTGACGACCCCAGCCGGCGCAGCCGGATGGCCGATGCCGGCCGCAAGCTCGTCGATGGTCACGGGGCTTGCCGCGTTGCCGACGAGGTGCGCCGCCTGGTCCGCGCCCCGGTGGCCTGATGCGCGCTCTGGTCCTCGGTTGCGGATCCATCGGCAGCCGGCACACGGCCAACCTGACCAGCCTCGGCGTCGAGGTGTTCGTGTCCGACATCGACGCGGCTGCCGCAGCGGCGCTCGAGACGCGTTGTGGAGCACGGGCGGTCGGCCGCCAGGCGGCGCCGGGCTGCGACCTCGTGGTTGTGGCCACGCCGACGTCGGAGCACATCCGCGACCTGCAGTGGGCGCTGGAGCGCGGGTCTGACGTCTTCGTCGAGAAGCCGCTGGCGGCCTCACGCGAGGGGCTCGCCCGGGCCCGCGCGCTGGCGGCCAGCCACGCCGGTCAGAACATCATGGTTGGCTGCAGCCTGCGTTTCTCCGAGGGATTTGCGGCGCTGTCGGCGCACCTCGCGATGGTGGGCAGGCCGGTGGCGCTGCTCGCGGACTACGGCTGGTGGTTGCCCAGCTGGCGGCCGCGGAGTGACTACCGCACCCAGTACAGCGCTCAGCGCGCGCTCGGTGGAGGGATCGTCCTCGACGCCATCCACGAGATCGACTACACGCTCGAGCTTCTCGGGCCGGTCGACGATGTCTTTGGGCGCTGCACCTCGACCGGAACCCTGGAGGTGGACGTCGAGGACGTCGCTGACATCTCCATCAGGCATCGCGATGGCGCCCAGTCGTCGATCCACCTCGACTACCTGCGCCGCCGATATTCGCGCAGCTGCACGGTGATCGGCAGCGACGGGCAGATCACCTGGGACGTCCCGCGCGGCGTCGTCGAGCTCACCCGGCGGGCTGGGGCCACTCCCGAGCAGCTCGCCGTCTCTGTCGACTCTGACCCCAACGCGCAATACATGGCGGAGATGCGGCGCGTGGTCGCGACGGTTGGGACGCATGGGACTCCGCCCTGGAACGACGTGGAGCGGGCCTCCGCCTCGGTCGAGGTGGCCATGGCCGCCCTGCACGGCACCTTCAGGCGCAACACCGTCGCGGTGATCCAGGCGCGGATGGGCTCGACGCGCCTTCCCGGCAAGGTCCTGGCCGACCTCTGCGGGCGCCCACTGCTCGAGCACGTCATCGCCAGGGTGTCCCGCGCCGTCACTGTGGACACGGTGGTTGTGGCGACCACCACCGACCCTGCCGATGACGCCGTGGCGGAGGTTGCCGCCGGGCTCGGCGTCAAGGTGAGCCGCGGCCCGGTCGACGACGTGCTCACCAGGTTCGTGATGGCGGCTCGCGATCATTCCGCGGACGTGATCGTGCGCGTCACCGCCGACTGCCCGTTGATCGACCCGACCATCCTTGACACGGTGGTCTGCGCGCGTGCCGAGGTCGACGCCGAGTACGCGAGCAACGTCAAGCCACCGACCTACCCGGAGGGCTACGACATCGAGGCCGTGACCGCGGCTTGCCTGGCGCGGCTCGATGTCGAGGCGGTCTCAGCCCGCGAACGCGAGCATGTCACCGCGCGCATTCGCGAGCGCCCGGAGGAATACCACACCACCAACGTTGTCAACGACCGTGATCTGTCGCCGATTCGCCTGACCGTGGATGTCGCCGCTGACCTGACCCGTGTCGCCAGGATCCTCACGGACCTTCCCGCCGAGCCGCCCCCGGACCTCGACGCGGTGGTGGCGTACTTCGAGTCAGCCGACGAGTCGCTCCGCGACCAGAGCAATCTGCCCCAACGAGATGAGCGGTATCGTGCCCAGCGCGAGGCCGCGCGACGCCAGGAGGCCACCCAGTGACGACATCCACGACTCGCACCGACACTGACCTGCTCGGGCGCGCGCAGCGCGTTCTTCCGGGCATCACCCAGACCTACAGCAAGGCGCCCGACCAGCACGTCGAGGGTGTTTACCCCGTGTTCCTCGAGAGCGGCGACGGCTGCCGCGTCACCGACCTCGACGGCAACGTCTACATCGACTATCCCTGCGCCCTGGGCCCGATGGTTCTCGGCTATGGCGACCCCGAGGTGGACGCGGCGGCCGCGGAGCGGGTGTCGGACGGGACATGTTTCTCGCTGGGGCATCGGCTCGAGGTGGAGGTCGCCGAGGCGCTTGTGGAGATGGTGCCGGGCGCTGAGATGGTCCGCTGTCTCAAGACCGGTTCCGAGGCCACCACCGCGGCGGTGCGCCTCGCCCGCGCCGCGACCGGTCGCGACCACGTCGCCATGTGCGGCTACCACGGCTGGCATGACTGGTGCATCGGCCACACCACGCGCAGCGCGGGGGTGCCGAGGGCGGTCAGCCAGCTCACCCATCAGTGGGCGTACAACGACCTCGACTCCCTGCGCGCCATTTTCAGCGCGCACCCGGGTGAGGTTGCCGCTGTGATCATGGAACCCGTCGGGGTGGAGGCACCGACACCGGGCTTTCTCGAAGGCGTGCGCGCGCTGGTCGACGAGCAGGGCGCCGTGCTCATCTTCGACGAGGTGATCACCGGGTTCCGGCTTGCCCCCGGCGGCGCGCAGGAGTATTTCGGCGTGGTGCCCGACCTGGCCACATTCGGCAAGGCGATGGCCAACGGGTACCCGCTGGCCGCGGTTGCCGGCAAGACCGCGCTGATGGAGCAGATCGCATCCACTGTGTTCATCTCGAGCACATTCGGGGGCGACACTGTCTCGCTGGCGGCGTCGCTGGCCACGCTGCGCCGCATCCGCGGCGGTGGCGTGATCGAGCATCTCTGGCGCCAGGGCGCGCGCGTCATGGAGGGCTTCAACGCGCTCGCCTCCGAGCATGAGGTGCCGGCGCGGATGAAAGGCCTGGCGCCGCGCCGGGTGATCGCCTTCGATCCAGCCGGCGGAGCCGACGCCAACGGGCTCAAGGGCCTGCTCTGGCAGGAGTGCCTGGACCGGGGCGTGCTGATGGGCAACGCCAACTTCATCTCGCTGGCCCACGACGACGCTGCCGTCGAGGCGACCCTGACCGCGTTCGACGGTGCGCTTGCGGCGGTGGGACAGGCGGTGCGCCACGGTGAGGTGGCCAGCCGCCTGCGCGGGCGACCACCGGCGGAGGTGTTCCGCCGCGCATGACCGATCCGGCCGAGCCCGAGGTCGCCCACGGCCGGCGCGTCTTTCGCAACACCGTGGTCACCGGCGTGGTCGGGGTGCTTTCCCTGCTGCTCAACTTCTTCGTGGTTGCGTACGCGATCCGCCACCTCGGCGCCGACTCCTACGGCCTCTGGGTGCTGGCCCTCTCGTTCTCGGTCTCGGCCGGCTACCTGAGCATCTCCGACCTCGGCCTGCAGGCGGGTGTGGTCCGGTTCGTCGCCGACGCCGATGGCCGTGGCGAACGTGGGCGGATCGGCGAGGTTGTCAGCTCGGCGTTGGCGGTGCTGGGCGGCACTGCGCTGATCGCGGTGGCGATCCTGCTGGCGCTGTCGATCGGCGCCGAGCATCTGTTCCACGTCCCGGCGGCGCTCCACAACGACCTGCGCCTGCTCTTCATCCTGCTTGCTGCCGAAGCGATCTTCAGCCTTCCCGGCCTCGCATTCGTCGGCCTGCTCGAGGGTCTGCAGCGCTACGGCTGGATCAAGGTGGTAGCCCTGACCCGGCAGCTGCTGTACACCGCGATGGTCGTGATCGTGCTGGCCACCGGCCACGGCTTGGTGGCGTTCGCCGCGGTGACGGTGGGCAGCAGCGCGTTCGCCGCGGCTGGCTATGCGCTGGTCGCCAAGCTTCTCTGTCCGGAGCTGCGCCTCTCACCGCGGCTGGTGCGTGCAGCGGCCCTCCGCCCGCTGGCACGGTTCAGCGCCTGGGTCTTCGTGGCACGCGTCAACGGCGTGATCTGGGCGCAGATGGACAAGGTCATCCTGGCCGCGTTCGTGGGCACGTCGGTGCTCACGGGCTACGACGTCGCCGCACGGATCCAGAACGCTGCGGCGTATCCGCTCTCGCTGACCGCGTCCGCCGTGGTCCCCGCGGCCGCCAACCTGCGAGCGATGGAGTCGACGATCCGGCTCCAAGCCCTGCTCGTGCGAGGCACACGCTACACGCTGGCTCTGTCGCTGCCTGTCACCATCGGGGCGATGATCCTGGCACGCCCACTGATCATCGGCTGGGTTGGGGCTGCGTACTCCGGGTTCGCCGGACCGACCCAGCTGTTCCTCACCTACCAATTGGTCGTGTGCACCGCGACCATCCCCCAGACGATGCTGGTCGGGCTCGGTCGCGTGCGTCAGGTTGCCACGTATGTCTCGGTGGCGGTCGCGGTCAACCTCCTGATCTCGGTAGCGCTGGCGCCGATCCTGGGCATCGTCGGGGTCATCATCGGAACGTTGGTCGGTTTCGGCATCACCGCCCCGCTGTACATCCGCCTCGTCCTCGCCGACCTCGGGATGGGCCTGCCGCAATTCTTCCGCGAGGGGGTGGCTCCGATCCTGCCCTGTGCGCTTGTCTTCGCGGCGATCGTTGCTGCCACCGCCCAGCTGACGCAGCCGGCAGGACTGCTCGCCGTGGCCGCCTGCTGCGTGCCGGCCAGTGTGGTGTACGCCGGCTGCGTGATCCGCTTCGCCATGACGTCGGCGGAGCGTGGCTCGCTGCTCGGTTTCCTTCTTCCCGCGCGAGGGGAGAGCTGATGGGACGCACTCGGATCCTCGCCCTCGATCACTTCTTCGACCAGGACCTGCGCGCCCTGGCCGCACATCCGCTGCTGGACGTTCGCCGATTTCCCTATCAGCGCTTGCGCAATCCAGCGATGCGCATCATGACTGAGGCGGTGTCCGATGGCCTGCCCGGGTACAACCGCCCCGAGCTCGAGCGCCGACGCCGTCGCTATGCGGCGTGGCTGGAGCGCGAGGTGCGCAAGCTGTACCTCGAGCGTGCCTTCGACATTCTCGTGCTTCCGTCGGACACCTTCTTCTACGTGCGCAGCCTGCCCGCCGCGGTGCACGCACTCGGCATCCCGCTGGTTGTGGTGCAGAAGGAGACCACCATCTCTGCGGACACCATGGAGGCGCACAGCCGGCTGACGCGCGACGAGGCGCCCTTCTGTGCTGATTTCATGACGGTGTGCAGCGAGAGGCAACGTGAATTCTGGCTGCGTGCCGGCGCGGATCCCGCGCTGATCGAGGTCACCGGCCAGCCGCGATTCGACGTGTACGCGGAGGGCAGGCCGCACCCGTCATCACCGCGACGACGTGTTCTCTTCCTCTCTTACGACCTCGAGGCGTACGTTCCTGCCGAGTTCCGGCACCCCGGGGCACAGACCTGGGAGGGACTGCGGAATGCCACCGAGGCGGTGCTCCTCGATTCAGTCCGCAGCGGAGCCACGGAGGTCATCGTCAAATGCCACCCCCAGCAGAATCACCGCGCTGAGGAGGCGCACCTCGCGACCAGCGCTGGAGCTCTGTGGCGACGAGGAATCTCCCTGGCACCGCCTCAGGCGGACACGCGCCAACTCATCCTCGGGGCTGATGTCGTGGTCGGGTTTCAGACGACCGCCCTCTACGAGTCCGTGGCCGCCGCCAGGCCGACCATCGTGGCGGCCTGGGGCGAACCGTACCGGCGGCTGCGCAGCGGCCGGATCCCCCTTCATGAGGCGCCGGCCGAATGCGTGTTGCACGCCACCGCCCCCGAACAGCTGGCCGTGCTGCTGACGGGCTCGTTGATGCCCCCAACCGGCTGTGCGCGCTGGTACGAGCAGGCACTCGGCCCGGTGAATGGCCACGCCACGCAGCGGGTGGCGGCTCGACTCGCCGCGGTGGCATCCGCGTGGCCGGTCACGGCCGAACGTCGTGCGCTTGACGCGCGCCGTCGGCACTATGCGGTCGGCCTCCTGGTGCGGTCGGTGGCGGCTGAGGCTGTGTGGAGAGCCGCCATCCCGATCGCACACGTCGCGGGCCAGCAGGACCGGGTCGGGATGCGCCGCAAACGTGCACAGCAGGGGCGGGCGATGGCGATGACGAGCTTGCGAGGTGGCGACGTCAGCTCTGACTGATGCGTGTCCCGATGCAGGCGGGGTCACTGGTCCGGCCAGCTACGGCGCGTCCAGAAGACCTCGTGGTCGTCGTGTGCGAGCGCCCAGCGGATCCTGCGAGCCACGTCGCCGGCCACCCCGGCGCGCTGCCAGCGTTTCGGCCTGGGGGCGCCGGCGGCGACTTCGCGCGCGAGGATCACTCGCTCGGCTCCGGTGATCACGTCGAGGTGCGCGGCCCGCTCGACAAGCCAGAAGGCCAGGTCGTAGAAGCGGTACATCCGTAAGATGCACAGGTACTTGATGAGCAGCCCCCTGGACAGGCCTGACGGTTGCAGGGTGGGTTCACGGAGGTAGAGCGCGTCGCCGGCCACCAGCTCGGCGCTGAGGGCGGAGCTCCCGGAGGCCGTGTCGAGGTACTTGCGCAGAAAGTGATTGGTCCGATCCTCGGCATTTCGATACGACCGGTGCGTGCGAAGGTCAAGGAGGCGGAAACCCTTCTCCTGCATGAATGAGTGGACGTCGCCGAAGGTCGGTTGGTTCTTGTAGAGCTGCAAAAACTCCACTTCCACCTCGACGCAGAGAAGCTGGTCGAGCTGCGGTTGGGTGAGGGACGACAAGA
>JANWHI010000143.1 GCA_025450495.1 Candidatus Dormiibacter sp.
GGACGTGGCAGCGCATCGTGCTCGTCGACCTCAACATTGACAACCCGCAGCGGCGCGTGCGGCTCCACCTGTTGAGCGGCTAGGAGGATCCGAGGATGGACCCCGCGGCCGGCGAATCCCCGCGGCTGCACAACCTGGCGGTGGGCCAGGTGGCGGAGTTCCTGGTGTGGAGCACGCTGATCGCGACATCGGACGGCGACCTCCACGTCTTCCTTCCGCTCGACGATCGCGGCATCGATGGCATCGTGCATCGCATCTCCACCGACGGCTACGCGCGCCTCCAGGTCAAGGGGCGGAGCGTGCATCCCCGTGGAGGCATCGCCATCCAGGTGACCGGCGACGAGCTGCTCGACGACCGCGCGATGGTCGTGGCGGTGGATGTCGACATGGCGACGACCTCGATGGGCACACATGCGCTCGTTGTCGATGTGCCCGTGTTTCGCGAGCTGGCGCAACGCAATGTCACGTCGAGCGGTGAGGTGCTCTACGAGGCGGAGATGATGCTGCCACCTGCGGCGGAGAGCCATTGGGCACCGTGGTGCGTGACCACGGCGGAGGTCGGCGTGAGGCTGCTGACGCCTGCGGCGGTGCCGGCGGTGGCAGGGCCGCTCGATTGGGTGGGGGCGAGGCGGCTCGGCTATCGCGCGGAGATGGAGCTGCTTCGCCGGGCCGCTGACTGCCCGGAGCTCAACGTGTTCAAGGCATTCCCCGACCTCGAGCCGAACGAGTACCTGCTGTACCACACCCGCACTCACGAGATCGTTGGTGTACAGGTGAAGTCGGTGACATTCGCACGCGGGGCCAACGAGGCACAGGTGTCGGTGTACCGGCCGGCGTTGCGGCCCTCTCCGCATACGTGGTTCGTGATCTTCCTGGGGGACCCTGGCCAGAGTGCCTTCCTGCCGCAGTGCATCGTGATGCCGTCCGAGACGGTGGCGGAGTACCTCGCGGGGCACGGACCGCGTGGCAGGCTCTGGGTGACTCGTGACGTGACCGGGCGGCTCGAGCGCTGGCGAGTTCGGCTGGCGACGTTGGGTCAGCGGCTGGCCGAGCTCGCGGTGCCCGACGGCGCCAGGCGGAGCTCGACCTCCGCACGCAACTCGAGGAAGCGAGCGTAGCGGTCGGCAGCGTCGACAACGGCGGCCGCCTCCTCGTCGCTGCTGGGTCTGAAGAGAGTGATGGCGACCCGCACCGTCGTCCTCTGCAACGAGCGCTTCCACGTTCCCGCCACGCGGCCATCGATGATGACGACGCTGTTGAGGATATCGCCACGCTGATCGAACGTCGGCAGATGATCCATGTCACGGATCGGGTCGCGATCGGCGTAGCCGACTGTGTACTCGTCGAAGTTGGGAAGTAGGTGCGCCCGATTGGCCCTCCTGAGCGACGTTCGCTGTCCGCCTGACGCGGACCAATGGGCGATGCCGCCGACCGACGTCTGCGCGAGACGTGTCTGTGCGTGCGTCACGGCAGCGGTGCAATCGGCTACGGAGAGCCCCGACCACCAGGCGAAGTCCTTGATGGTGGCCGGACCATGGCTGGCGAAGTACCGCGACGCGAGCTCGGCCAGCGCTGTGTCGCGATCCATCTTCTTGGTGGCAGGCACACGGTCATCGAGCAGCGCGTAGGTGCGCTGCTTGCCTCGGAGGGCGCCGCTGCAGATGACGCCGTCGAGCTCGGCATTCACCATGAGCCGGCCGAGGGCGATCAGGTTTGGGAAGTCGATGCCGGCCCGGCGGAGGGCGTCGCCCAGCTCGACGCGGGTCAGCTGCCGGCCATCCTTCAGCGCTGCCGCGATCAGCCGGTTGCTGCGAGTCAGCGTCGCCTCGTCGAAGCCCGATTCGCGATTGCCGAACGCCATCAGCGCCTTGACGCGCGGCGCGGTCAGCCGGAGCATCCAGCGGATGTCGGCGGGGACGACGAAGTGCCATGTGGGCCGGAGGACGTGGGTTCGCAGGATGCTGGCGTCGGCCAGGGCCTGGTCCAGGTCGGTGCTGGTCAGCATGCCCGCACGCTGCGCCACTGCCCATTTGGCGGCAGCGTAATCCTGCGCCTGGACCGCACCCATCCAGCGCACGACGTCGGGCGCGGATGTTGCTGGGGCTGCACCGTGGAGCAGCTGGTTACGCAGGCGTGCGGCAATAAAGTTTGCGGACGCGTTCATCGCGGTGGATGGTGGCAGATGCTCCGGTCACATCGGATGCACATTGCGGATGCACATTGCCTTCGGATCGTGCGGCATGCTTCGGCGGAGCGCGTGCGGCTGGCTGGGTCTGCTCGCTACGCGGCGGCGTCGGTGATCTGCTCGGTACGCGGCGGCGATCGGGGAGGAGAACTCGAGGTCGGCGGCGGATGTCAAGAGTTCGGAGGCCCGGCCCCGGGAACCTACGTTGCCCTGCTCAGCTCCGCCGCCGACATTTCGCGGCGCATCTGGTCCAGGCCGAGCGATCCCAGTTGCAGGGCCTGGGTGTGGAACGCCTTGAGGTCGAAGTCCGTGCCCCGGCGGCGGCGAACGTCGTCGCGCATCTCGAGCCAGGCGCGCTCGCCGACCTTGTAGCTGATCGCCTGCGCGGGCATGCCCAGGTAGCGCTCGACCTCGCTGCGGGTGAAGTCGCCGCGAATCGGTGAGTAGCGGTCCGCGAAGGGAATCGCGTTGTCCCATGACCACGTCTGTCCGGCATTCGGCTCACCGTCGGGAATGGTCTTCTCGAGGTGGAGACCGATGTCGACGACAACGCGCATCGCGCGGAAGATGTGCGACGCCAGCATGCCCATCTCGTAGTCGGGGTTGTCGAGATAGCCGAGCTCGCCCATCAGCCGCTCCGCGTACAGCGCCCAGCCCTCGCCGTGGCCGCTGACGAAGCCGAGGGTGCGCTGGTAGCGGCTGAGGCTCGTCAGCCCCGCCACCAGGCCGAGCTGGAGGTGGTGACCGGGAACCCCTTCATGGTAGGCAGTGCTGACCTCGCTCCACACTGGGAACACGGTGCGGCCCGTGTCCGGATACCAGGTGCGCCCGGGCCGGCTCCAGTCCTCAGACGGAGGTGTGTAGTACATCGCCGCCGCCCCACCCGGCGGCGCGATCATGCACTCGCAGCGGCGCATCTGTTCAGGGATGTCGAAGTGGGTGCCGTTGAGCTCGGCGATCGCGGTGTCGGTCAGGTTCTGCAGGAACCGCTGCAGGTTGTCGGTGCCCGTCACCGCGCGCGCCGGGTCGGTGGTCAGCAGCTCGATGACCTTCTCAACCGTCGCGCCAGGGCTGATGCGCTCGGCGACACGACGCATCTCCGCGTCGAGCCGGCGCAGCTCCTCCCATCCCCAGACGTATGTCTCATCGAGATCGACGTCGCTGCCGAGATAATGGCGTGCCGCCAGGCGGTAGCGATCGCGTCCCACCGGGTCGTGATCGGGGACCGCCGGCGCGTAGTCGTTGCGGAGGAAGCGCGCCAGCCCTGCGTAGGCGTCGGTTGCCGCCCGGGCGGCCGCGTTGACATCGGCGCGAAGCGCTTGGTGGGGGCAGCGCTCGGCGAGAGCCACGAAGAACGGCGTGCCATCTCCCTCGACCCCACCCCAGACTGCGGCCTGCTTGGCGCACACCAGCGCCTGGCGCCGAGCCGCCGGCAGGCCGAGCTCGAGCCCGTGCCGGAGTGTCGCCTCAAGGCCGTCGATCGACGCCGGGACCTTGGCGAGGCGGGCCGCGATGTGGCCCCAGTCGTCCGCGCTCGCCTGCGGGCAGAGGTCGAAGATCATCCGGATCGACGAGACCGGCGAGCCGATGTTGCGAAGCAGCCGCCACGGCTCCCCGGCGTCGTGCATCTGGATGTCGATCTGCAGCCGGTCGAGCATGAACTCGCGGCAGACGCGGTCGGCGTCGCTCGCGGCCTCGGTGCGGCCCAACTCCTCGAGGGTTCTCCGGGTGAGCGCGGCGCCGGCGTCCACCCCGTCGGGGGAGTAGTCGGTCATCGCCTCCTCGTGCCCGGGTACGCCGAGCATGGTTGCCAGGAAGGCGTCGAGGCCGGCCGCCGCCGTGACGTAGCGGTCCGCGAGGTCGAAGATCGCGCTCACCGCGCGGAGTCTAGGCGGAGGGCTGGGCGATCGGTCGCGTCAAATTCGTGCCCGGGCTTGCCCTCAGCCCAGTTGACTCCACGTCGAGCCGGTCCACGAGAAGACGCGCACGGGCTGCGGGGATCCCTGGTTCGGTTGCGGAACGGTTCCCAGGATGAGCAGGTGCCCGGCCACCGTGTCCGTCACCTCGGCGAGCGGCGACAGCGGGAGTCGTGCGCCTGCCAACGGAATCCAGTCCCGTCCACTCCACGACCACATCTGTCGGCCGACCTGTGACTGCGTCGGGTCAGTGCAGAGAAGCAACCTGTCGCTGACGGGATCCAGCGCCAGGCTGAGAATCACGGGAGCGTTCGCGCCTGAGCCGACCTGTCGCCAGGCCATGCCGTCCCACCTGTACGTGGTCACCCGAGGGGCGCAACAGCTGATGGCGAGGAGAGCGCGGGTCACGGGGTCGAAGGCGACGCTGCCGAAGGCTGTCCCTGAGGGCAGATCACCGTCGGGTTGACGGTCCCAGTGGCTTCCGTTCCACACCCAGGTCTGTCCACCGGCGCTGAGCACCATCTGGTTGTGTGCGGGGTCCCACGCCATCAACGAGCCCTCGCCGACCGGCGGGCTCCCCGTTCCCGCGTCGAGCGCAAGCCACGTCGTCCCGTCCCATCCCCAGGTGTCGTCGACGACGTCGCCAGGGCTGAGCCGTCCGCCGTAGAGCATGACCATCCGTGTGATCGGGTCGTACGCGGCCGAGGCGCCGAAACGACCCCGCGGGCTGGCCGCAGGGCGGGCGAGCGTCCAGCGACGGCCATCCCAGAGCCACGTCGTGGTGTAGCTGTCGATGCCGCCGAAGAGGACCAGCTGGTGTGTCGAGGGATCGTCGACCGCGCTGAATCCAAAACCGGTGACGGGCTGGTGCGGCACCGGCGTTGTCAAAGGAATTGCGAACGGCGTTGATGGTGCTGGCGTTGGCAGGGACTCCCCGGCCGAGCCCGCGGTCAAGACGACGACGACGACAACGACGGCGGCCACTCCCACCATCGCCGCGGCCGCGAGACTCCGACGATCACCGCGGAACGGCACGCCAGGCAGTGTATTCAAGCGTCGCGGTGAAACTCCGGCGATGAAC
>JANWHI010000144.1 GCA_025450495.1 Candidatus Dormiibacter sp.
AGCTGGGGCAGGGCGACCACCGTGGCCACGCCGAGCGTGATCCACCACCCACGGTGGCGCCACTGCAGCGCCAGCAACGCCAGCACGATGGTCATGGCGATCAGGGTGTGGATGTGGACCAGTGGCATCAAGCCGAGGAGCAGACCCGCCAGCGCGAAGCTCTCGTACCCGCGCCGTGGCGAGCGCGACGCGACGATCACCAGGATGAGCACAACCAGCGCGCCGGCGAACCCGTAGAGGATGGTGCGCTGGGGGAGCCACCACGCGAACAGCGGCGTGAACCACTGCTGATTGGCCAGCGGCTGCTGGGCAGCCGCGGTCAGCAGGCCGTCGTAGGCGCGCGGTTGAGCGACAACCAACCCGGGCAGGTCGTGGAGCGTGCCGACGACGATGCCCGGGATGTCACCGGGG
This sequence comes from Candidatus Dormiibacter sp., assembly GCA_025450495.1. The sequence continues at coordinate 412 of JANWHI010000144.1, forward strand.
TGTGCGAAGAACCCGGACCAGGTGCACTGGCCGGCGCTGAAGCCGTGGTGCAGGCAGGAGTCAGCGAGGATGCCGGTGAAACCGAGGCCGCCACCGATCAGGCAGATCGCGGCGGCGAGCACGCCGGCGCCGACACCGGCGTGCAGACGTACGGCGAGAGCGACCACAAGCAGCGTGATACAGATGGCGAGCAGAGCACCTGGCAGCGCCAGTGCCACCGCCGGCGACGCTCCCAGCGTCACCAGCGTGGCGGACTGGAAATCGGGGAGGAACGGGTAGCGCAGGGCCTGGCCGCTGAACAGCGGATTCTGTGGGGGCAGGTTGTGGCCCACGGCGAAACTGCCGGCCGTGGTGAGGTGCTGAGCCCAGTCGGCCCAGACCGTCAGGAATCCCGCGTTGAGGTTGCCGGCGGCATCGGTGCTCAACGTGTGCGCGAACAGCAGCACGAACAGCACAGTCGCGAAAAAGGTTGTCAGAGCCAGGCCGATGCGGTGACGGCGTTGCTCGGGGGACATCAGCTCTGACCAGCCGTCTCTCCACTGCGCGATCCTGGCGTCGCGGCGGCGCCAGCCCAGGGCCGCAAAGCCGGCAGCGGTCAGCGCTTCGCCGCCGAGCACGACCGCGACGTTGAGCCCAGCGCCGAGCGCCAGCAGGTACGTGAGCGCGCTGCCGACGAGCACGGTCGCGACCACGCCCACGAGCACGCGCTCCTCGACGCGCAGCTCGGTGCGCGGCAGTGACCCGGCCGCACATGTGCCGAGGATCAGCAGCAGGGCTGCCAACCCAAGCCCCACCGAGCTCACCAGGCGTCGACCCAGAGGCGCATCTGGTGGTCGCTGTTGGGCATCGGCAGAGCCGTCCACACCGGGTAGAAGAAGATGAACCCTGCCACCACCGCGACAACCCCCGCCCAGGCCACCGGCGCCAGGGGAATCCTCCGCGTGCCGACGGCGATCACCGTGGTGCGGAACCCGGCGAGCACGTAGGCGAGCGCCAGGGCGGCGAACAGCAGCATGCCAAGCGCGTGGTAGAAGAACAGCACCCGGCGCTCATTGCCCGCCACCCAGAGCATCCATGAGGTGATGTAGCCGAGCACGATGAAGGCGGGCACGAACCGTCGTGAGATCACCGCGCTCACCGCCACCAGGCCGGAGTACGCGCCGACGCCGAGGAAGGCCACGGTGAACAGCGGGCCGGGGTCGACGCGGACGGTCACGTTGTCAGGCTGTTGGGCTGCGTGGAAGGTGATGATCATCACCGCCAGCGAGAGCAAGCCGATGATTGCGACCAGGAGCCGCCACCAGGGCGGGCCGCGGCTCAGCCGCCACATGCACGCCAGCAGGGCAGGGATCGACAGCCACCAGACGGCGGGGTTGCCCATGTCCGTGATCGACGACACCGTGGGGTTGTCGGGCGTGGCGGAGTTGACCTGGTCGTAGTAGAAGAGGACCGGGTGGTACATGACCGGCCACGTGTACCAGCGTGATGCGTACGGATGTGGGTGGCACTCCTGCTCGTGGTATTGGAGCCCGGCCGCCGTGATGTCCACGATGTCGCCAACCGCCTGCGCAGGGTTGGGCAGGGTGAGTGACCCGACCTTGAACGTCGGCACCTTGAGGGTGTCGACGCTCCCAGCGGTCAGACCGGCCGACGCCTGGTCGCACTTGGTGAAGTGGTAGACGTCGTTGTGCACGATGGTGAGGTAGCGCGAGAACGACGCACAGAACACAGCGCCGACGACGAGCATGGCCACCGTGTAATGCACCAGCGCCAACCGCCCCGCGGCCTCTCGCCACATCACCACCTCGTGGCGGCGACGACCGGCGATTCGCGCCACCGCGGGGATCAGCCCGCCTATCCATGGGGAGAGGCCGCGCACCAGGATCAGCGCAGCGGCGATGACCAGGGGGGCCAGCGCGGTCAGCTTGGCAGCGAAGGCGAGTCCGGCGACCAGGGCCATGACGTAGAGAGTGGCTCTCCATTGGGCACGCGTTCGCGCCTGCCAGTGGAGCAGGAAGACGTAATAGAAGAGCGCCACCAAGAAGATGGCGATGATGTCGATGACCCCGGTGCGCGACTCGACGAAGGCAAGCCCGTCGAGCGAGACGAACACTGCCGCAGCGGTCGCGAACCAGCGATCGCGACGCAGGCGCAACGCCAGCAGATAGATGAGGCCGACCAGAAGGCTGCCGAAGATCACCGTGCTGGTCCTCCACGCCCAGCTGCTGAAGCCGAGCGTGGCAATCGGCGGCGCCATCAGCAGCTTGGCCAGCGGCGGCTCGGGATCGAAATATGTCTGCGCAGGCTGACGGAGGTCTTTGGCCGCGTCGACTGGGAAGTAGATCTCGTCGAAGACAAAGCCGCAGACTCGGACATCGGTGTGGTTGACCGCCTGACCGGTGGCGTCCTTGCCCGGCGGCCCGATCGGCACACCGCCTCCTGGCGGGGTGCACTCGGCGGCGGTGCCATGCGTCACCGGGTAGCCCACCCCGGCGACGGCCAGAGTTCCCCCGCCGGTCAGGAAGTCGGGGTAGATCGGGCTCAGGAACCGCACAGCCATCGAGACCAGCACCAGCGCCACCACGATGAGGACGTCGCGTCGCTCGACGGCGAGGAAACCGCGCAGGCCGGAACGAACGATCGGCTCTGACTTGCGGCTGCCCGCCGTGCTCACCGGCGGCGCCCTCGCCGGCGAGGTGAGCCGGACGCGGGCAGGTGCTTGGGCGGACAGACGTGCTCGAGCAGCTCCTTGAGCAACCCGTTCGCATCAGGAACGGGGACGACCAGGAGATCGTCGATGACGCAGCGCACGCCGGCGATGCGGCGCAGGGCACGCAGGTCGACCCCGTCGTGGAGGCGGATCGAGATCGCCTCGGTGGCCAGCCAGCGCTCGGTTGGCCGGGGCAGCAGGCGGCGCCGCTCAGGGCGGCCGAAGACCGAGCCGAGGCGGACCACCCTGGCCCGCTCGATGTCGGCCGAGCCGAGGCGCCGGTTGGCCGCCATGGCACGGACCACCAGCTCCGTGCCGTCCCGGGTGAGGTAGCTGAATCGCTGCCTGGTCCAGAGCGAGGTGGCGATCGCGAACAGGGCCGCGGACACCACCGCGTAGCCGAACGCGCTCCCGCCGGTGGGGCGGAGCAGACTGGTGAAGAGGGCCGTCATGGCGAACACGGTCGCCGGCAGGAGCAGCCAGGTGCGATACCGACGCCAGCGCTCGACGTCGTAGAGGATTGGATGGCGGGCAGCCGTGGCCACGGCTGCCGAGCATACGCAAGGGGTCGGCCGATCGGGCCGTCGGGAATCCTGGTGCTGAGGTGCCGCCGCCGCTTGACAATCATTTACAGATCTTCACCGAGCGTTTACTGCATTTCGCCGGCGACCCCGCTACATTGAGCTCTGGCGACGATGGTCGCCCCCAAACAGGAAACTCATTCCCTTCCTGAAAGGCCGGAGGGTTCGCCCTCCGGTCTTTTCTTTAACAGAGGGCGGGCAGATCCCGCCCCCTCGCATGGTCGACATGAAGTCGACCACGCACACCCCCACCCTCGCCGCGCCTCGCGCGGCGCTGTCGCTACGCGACGGAGGCAGCTTCGGACGGGCGCTCCCGCCCCCTCGCCCGGCCTGGCGGCGTGTCAGCCTCGGACGCGCTGCACGGCCCGGAGCCAGGCGCGGTACGGCTCCTCCGGCCTGCGGCCGGGGTGCGCGGGCTCGAATCGGCGGCCGGCCCGGTAGGCCGCGGCCACCCCGTCCGGCGCGCTCACCAGCCCCTCGCCGACCGCAGCCAGCATGGCCGCGCCAACGGCGGTGGTATCCGGCGATCCCGCGCGCGTCACCGGGAGCCCGAGCAGGTCTGCCTGGAACTGGCAGAGGCCGTCCATGACGCTCGCCCCACCGTCGACCCTGAGCTCGCCCAGCACCACCCCACCGGCGCCCTCCATCGCCTCGACGACGTCGCGGGTGCGGTAGGCCATCGACTCGACGACGGCCCGCACCACGTGTGCTCGGGTCACCCCGGCGCTGAGGCCGAGCAGGGCTCCGCGCGCGCCCGGGTCCCAGAACGGGGCGCCCAGTCCTGCCAGGGCCGGGACGAAGGTGCAGCCGTTGCTGTCCGGCACCGAGTCGAAGAGCGGACCTGCCTGGTCCGCCCCGGCGAGCAGGCCGAGCCCGTCGCGAAGCCAGGCAAGGCCCGCGCCGGTGACGAAGATGCTGCCCTCGAGCGCAAAGGTGTCGACCTGCCCCAGCCGCCAGGCCACGGTGGCGAGCAGCCCCTCGACCGGCGCGGGCACGGCGGTGCCGGCGTTGACCAGCACGAACGAGCCGGTCCCGTAGGTGTTCTTGCTCATGCCGGGATGCACGCACGCCTGGCCGAACAGCGCTGCCTGCTGGTCGCCGGCGATGCCACTGATGGGCAGGCGCAGGCCGAGAAAGCGCGATGGGTCGGTCACGCCCACCCGGCCGGCGCTTGGCCGGATCTCGGCCAGCATCGCGGCGGGCACGGAGAAGAGTGCGCAGAGCTCGTCGTCGAAGCCTCCCGCCGCGAGGTTATACAGCAGCGTGCGGCTGGCGTTGCTCGGGTCTGTGGCCACCACGTCGCCGCCGGTCATCCGGGCGATCAGCCAGGTGTCGACGGTGCCGCCGCACAGCTCGCCTCGCCGGGCTCGAGCGCGCAACTCCGGCTGCTCACCGAGCAGCCACTCCAGCTTGGTGGCGGTGAAATACGGGTCGAGCAGGAGGCCGGTGCGGGCGCGAACCATTGCCTCCTCGCCACGCTCGCGGTGGGCCGCGCAGAGGGCCGCGCTGCGGCGGCACTGCCAGACGATGGCGGGCGCCACCGGGAGTTGGCTGCGCCGATCGAACACCACCGCAGTCTCGCGCTGGTGGGTGATGCCCACCGCCACCGGCCCCGGCGCGCCGGCGGCTGTGATGGCAGCTTTGGCGGCCGCCAGGACAGACTCCCATAGGTCCGCGGCGTCCTGCTCCACCCAGCCGTCTCGTGGATAGTGCACCGGCACGTCTGCGTAGCCGCGACCGGCGATGGCGCCGTCGGCGCCGACCACCAGGCAGGTGGTGCTTGAGGTCCCCTGGTCGATGGCGAGCACCCGAGGAGCGGTCATCAGGCGGCGCCGGTCGTCGCCCAGCTCAGACCGGGACGGCGAGCATCCGGTCGATGGCCAGGCGGGCGCGCGCCGCGATCTCGGGCGCCACCGTGACCTGCGGAGACAGCGTCTCCAGGGACGCGGCCACCTTGGGCAGCGTGATCATCTTCATGTACTGGCAGACAGCGCCGCGCGAGGCAGCCAGGAAGCGCTTGCCGGGCGCGAACTTCTCCATCCGATGGAGGATGCCAACCTCGGTGGCGACGATGAAGGTGGAGGCCGGCGATTCGACGACCCGGCGCACCATCCCCTCGGTGGAGGTCACCACCGTGGTCACCCCGGGCAGGTCGCCCGACGACGACCGGTACAGCGCCGACGTGGTGCAGCCGCACTCGGGGTGGATGAGCAGCTCGGCACCGGGGTGCTGGCGGCGGACCTCGTCGAGCCCGGCCGGGTCGATGCCGGCGTGCACGTGGCACTCACCCATCCAGATGTGCATCCGCCGACCGGTGACCCGCTCGACGTGAGCGCCGAGAAACATGTCGGGACAGAAGAGGATCTCGCGGTCCTCGGGGATGCTCCTGACGATGGCTGCGGCATTCGACGAGGTGCAGCAGTAGTCCGACTCCGCCTTGACCTCAGCAGTGGTGTTGACATAGGAGACCACCACCGCGCCGGGATGCTCCGCCTTCCAGGCGCGCAGCTGGTCCGCCGTGATGGTGTCGGCCAGGGAGCAGCCGGCGGCGAGGTCGGGCAGCAGGACGATGCGATCAGGCGACAGGATTGCCGCGGTCTCGGCCATGAAGTGGACACCGCAGAAGACGATCACCTCCGCGTCGGTGCTGGCGGCCTGCTGCGACAGCCCGAGGGAGTCACCGACGAAGTCCGCGACGTCCTGGACCTCGGGGAGCTGGTAGTTGTGGGCGAGGATCACCGCGTTGTGTTCGCGGCGCAGGCGCTCGATGCGCTCCGGCAATCCGGGGTCGGCGGCGGCTTGCTCAACGGGACGGACGGCGAGCACGACGCTGTCTCCTAGGGTTTAGGTCAGATTGACCTTAGTAGTATACCGCAGCCGCCACCTCCGGAAGGACGCCCGCAGCCGACCACGGACCGACGGGTAGAGTGACCACGATGGCGGCGCTCATCGCTCACCCTCGCCGCACCTTGGCGGCGGCGGCCACCCACCCCGACATGGCTCGGGCGACCCTCGCGGTCGGGCTCACCGGCATGGTCAGCCTGGCGCTTGACGTCGCCGCGTCGATCATCGGCGCCGGCGGTGCTGCGGCGGTCATCCTCTCCGTGGCTCTCCCGCTGATGCTGGTCGCCTTCTGGCTGATCAGCGGGCTGCTCGTCGGCGCCGGCGCCAGGCTGATGGGACACGAGCCGCGACGCCGCGACCTGCTCTGCGTCACCGGTCTCACCTTCCCGGTGCTCGCCCTCTACGCGGTGATTGCACTGGTGCAGGCGGCGAGCCCGCATTGGGGCGGCGACACCCTCGCCAACGCGTCCGGGCTCCTCGCCCTGCCCCTGGTGGGCTGGTTCGTGGTGCTCAACGCGATCGCCGTGCGGGCTGTCTACGACACGCCGGCGCTGAGCGCCGTGGCGCTGACGCTGATCCCCTACGCGGCGCTCAGCGCGGTGCTGATGGTTTTGGTGGTGGTGGTGAGCCTGCTGCACTCGGTCGGGGCGGCCTGACAGCGCCTTCCGTGCTCAGCCGCCAGGCGCTCCCGGACCCGGGCCGCGACGCCGGCGGCCGCTGACCCCCGGCCGGCGCGGTGGCTGCGTGGGCGCGTCCGCGTCCGGCGTTGCCGGTTCCGCCGGCGGCCGGCGCCGTCCGCTGACACCGCGCCTGCGCCGCGACCCCGTATCGGCGGACGCCGGCGTGGTGGGCGCGGGTTCCTCATCGGCAGCGGCGGGCGGCGCTTCTTCGACCATGGGGGCAGGTCCGGCGGGCTCCTCGGCCGCCACGGCGGCGGCCGGCGCGGGCTGCAGCCGCGGCGCCGGCGCGGCGACCGCGCGCGCCGGTGCGTAGCGGGCGCGTTCGATGGCGACGGCCACCGGCAGCATGATGCCGAACACCGCCGCCACCGCCAGGCCGAGGTCGATGAGCACGGTCAACCCGAAGGCACCGAGCAGCGGCAGGCCGTTGGGGAACAGCGCGCTGACGGCAAGCACCGCGAAACCAGCGCCCAGGGTGAGCGCGGAGACGCGGATCGCCCGCCCCGTCGCAGCCAACGTCGCAGCCGCGGCGTCATCCGGGTGCACGCCGCGGGCCATCTCCTCGTCGAAGCGGCGCAGCAGCACCACGCCGAACTCGGTGGCAAGCGCGATCACCAGGGCCCCCAGCACCACGGTCAGGGGGTTGAAGGATCCCAGCGTCTTGCCCACGCTGCCGGGGAGAAGCCCGAGCAGCAGCAGGATCAGCGGTGCCCAGCCGGCGGCGATCGCGGTGGGCAGGATCGGCAGGGCGGCCCGCCGGAGATCGCGCTCGAGCAGCAGCAGCGCGAGGAAGACGACCACAAGCGGGAGGAGGTTGAGCAACAGGCTACGCGAGACGATGTTGTCGTAGGCCTGCGCGGCCAGCGCAGCGATGCCCGCCGGCGCCGCGCTGATCCCGTTGGGCGGCGCGTTGACCTCGTTGGCGCGGATGCTGTCGATCAGCCGCGCCTCGTCGGCGATGGACGTGCCCTGGACGCCGATGACGATGCGCGCCGCGGTGGGATCGATCGGGCTGGTGTCGTTGGTCAACCACGAGTTGAGGTACTTGTCGAGCGCGGGACACGGAAGCGTGCCCTTGGTGCTGGTGGTGGCAGGCGGCAGCGCGATGTCCTGGACCAGGTTGCGCGCCAGGCTGGGCAGCAGGCGGAGGTCGCACAGGAAGGCCGTCTGGGTTTTCGGCTGGGCCTGTGCCGGGCCAGGCGTGGCACCCGCCGAGGGCGCCACGGAGCCGGTGGGCGAGGGTGCCGCCGAGATCGGGCTGGCCGATGCCGCCGCCGCGGTTTGGCTCGCCACCGCGGAGGCGGCAAGGTAGATCTTCGACGGGCCACCGTGGAACCGGGTCGGCGTCGCGGCGGCGGTTGCGCTCGGCGAGGACGCGGGGCTCGACGATGGTCCGGGGGTGGCGGACGGGCCCGGCGAAGGCGCCGGCGTGGTGACCGAAGGCGCCGTGCATGGCGCCTTTGTCGACGCCGACGTGGACGAGGACGTGGCGATGAAAAAGTCTGCGATCGAGATCGCCAGCGCCACCTGGTCGGCATGATTGCTGCGGATCGCCTCGGACGCCGAGCATTGCCAGATCACATTGGATGGGGTGCCCGGCTGGTTGTACGGGCCCGCGACCTGGCCGTGCAGATAGACGTCGATCTCATTGCCGTACCCGGTCTGGTCGCGAACTGTGTTGACGTCGGTCAGTTGCGGCAGCGATGACGCAAGCAGCTGGTCGACCTGCGTCTGCACCGGCACGTGCTCGAGCAGCACCCACCCGACCAGCGCGGCGATCACCGCGGGGATCAGCGCGCCGCGCCAGTACGTCGCCAGGCCGAGGGTCCGCTGTGGAGTCGGCGGGACCGGCATTGCCTCGACAGGTGTCGCCTCCTTCTCGCGCAACACCGCCGCGGGCAGCGCGATGAACATGCCGGCGAGCCACGCCAGGATGACGCCGACGAACAGCACCAGCGCGAACTCGGCAACAAGCGGGATGGCGACGAACGGACCCCCGTCGATGCCGGCGAAGAGCATCAGCGTGCCCAGCCCGGCGAGCGTGGCCAGCGCGGCGGTCAGCGTGGCCGGACCACTCCTGCGCATCGTCTCTTCGAGAGCCTGCTCGCGGCCGGCGCCACGCCCGCGTTCCTCGTCATAGCGCGCCACCAGCTGCACGGCGTAGTCGACCGAGAGGCCGACAAGGATGGGGATCCCTGCGAGCACAGCCGGGGTCACCGCGATGCCCACCCACAGCGAGAGGCCGACGGTGGCGGCGCCTGCCCCCGCGGCGGCGAGCAACGGCCACAGCCGGCCCCGGGCACGGAAGGTCGCCAGCAGCAGGATGGCCATCAGGACCATGACCAGGGGAAGAAGGATCAGCAGGGTCTCGGTCATCGAGTCGACGACGCCGTAGGTGAGCAGCGGTGCACCGGCGATGACAGTCTCGAACGGGCGATCGCTGAACGCCGTGTAGCAGCTCGGGCTGTTCTGCTGGCCGGCGCCGGCGCACTCCGACGGGTCGAGCGGTCCGAGCTGCTGCAACTGCTGCAGCTGCGAGCCGTTGAAGGTCTTGGTGTAGGCGTCGTCGGCGATCCCCTTGGTGAGCTCGTCGGAGATCTTCTGCCTGACGGCGAGCACCGCTGAGCGATTTGCAGCCGCGGCCGCGGTGAGCCGCACGGTGACGACCTCACGCGCCAGCAGCTTGCCGCTCGCCAGCGTCGTCGGCTGGGGCAGCACCGCCGACCACTGTGGCTTGGGTGAGCAGAACACCTCCCTGCCTGCCGCCTGCGCCGCCTGCACCTGTGCCTGGGTCGGGCAGTTGGGCAGGTCGAGCAGGATCCGGTCGAGGTACGACTGACAGGTCGGTGTGATCTGCAGCAGCTGCGCGATCGCTCCGTCGCAGTCACCGAACGCCGAGGTCAGCCGGTCGAAGAAACTGCGTGCCACGGTCTGGTCGGTGGCGTTGCCCGGTCCGGCGAGGTACTCCGCGAAGAGCGGCGGCAGCGGATCCGCGGCGACAGCGGCGTCGGCAGCGCGCTCCGCACCATCGATGACCCTGTTCTGTGCTGGCACGGGTTTCTGCGCGTAAGCGGTGCGCGCCAGGTGGGCGTCGCGCGCGGCCCGCGCCACGTACAGCTCGAGCAGGCTGGTCGCGTTGGTGAGGTCGTTCTGGAACTGGGTGCGCAGCTTGGTGGTGTCGGTCACACCCTTTTGGTGAGCCACGAGCAGATCGGTCTCGGCGACGAAGTAGGGATACTCGCCCTGCGCCTGGCTGGTACCGAGAGCTTTGGTGATCTCCTCAGTCGTCGCCGACAGCGCTGCGTGGGCCACGCTGCCGGGGCCAAGCACCTCGGCCACCCTCGGGTCGTGGGCAAGATCGTCCTCGAGCGCGGCCAGCCGCTGCAGGTTCTTCTCGAGGTACGGCGCGGTCGGGTTGCCTGGATTCTGCGCCGTTCCCGCCGAGAGGACGACGACGATCGGGTCGGTGCCAAAGGCCTGGGTGAAGCCCTGGTTGGCCTGGCCGGCTGAGGAGTTGCTGCCGACCAGCAGCGACTGCCCGGCTTCGACGCCGAAGCGGACGAAGCCGGTGGCAGCCGCCGCGCACACCAACAGCGCCACCAGCAGCACAACCATCGGGCGGCGCGCCATCGGCCCGGCGAATCGTCGCAGCACTCTGCCTCCGTCCTGTCCAGCTGTCAGCGGAGCGCCCGCCGCAGTGCGAGCCGTGCCGCCATCATGTATTGCCAGGGCCGTTTCGTGCCGCCCTGGCGCAGCGCATGCTGCGCAGGCGCAATGCTCGGACTCCTACTCGCCGATCAGCGAAGCAAGGTGACTGTAGTCACCCGTCAGCATGTCGGCCCCGGGCCGGCTGCCCTGGCTGGCATGGCTCGACGGGCATGGGATGTGCAGCCCCGGCAGTTGTGGGGTGGGCAGTGAGCAGAGGATCCCCTCGAGTTGCTGGATGGTCTGGTCGCTGCCGCCGAGGTTGAAGGTCTGGACACGCAGGTAGTACTGCCTGTCCTGCTGCGGGCAGGGGCTGGTCGTCACCGAGCAGTCGTACGACGAGAACGCCGACTTGATGTTCTCGATGGCGGCGATGATGCCCGCGGTGACGTCGGGCATCCCGTTCTTGTACTGGAAGCCCGACTCCTTGCCGGTGAGGTTGGCAGCGAAGAGGCCGATCACGCTGTTGAAGGTGTTGAGCTTGTCAATGGTCGCGGGCAGCGTCTCGATGGTCTTGCGGATGTGTGACTGCTCGCCGCCGAGGGCGCTGTCGAGCTGGGTGAGGGTGCTGTCGGCGTGGTCGAGGAGTGAGCCCAGCTGGGTGGCGTTGGCCGCGAAGGCGGCGAGCGTCGTGTTGCTGCTGGCGACCAGCTTGTCGAGCGGTGTCTGCGCGAAGCTGGCGTTGAACGACTCGTTCTGCACCAGGAAATCGGAGAAGTTCGAGGAGACGTTGTCGAGCGTCTTCAGTGGCGTCTGCAGGGTCTGGGTCAGCGTGTCGGCGGCGTTGAGCAGGTGATTGACATCGTCGCCCTGGCCGGCTGACGCCCTGCCCAGCTCGATCAGCGCAGTGCGCAGGTTCTGCGCCTCGGGCGCCTGCAGGGCCTGCAACAGCTGGTCGAGGTCAACCGGCTGCACGCTGTTGGTGACGCTGATGGTGCCGCCGTCGGTGACCAGTGGAGCTGCATTGGTCCCGGGAGTGATCTCGATGTACTTGGGCCCGAACAGCCCATGGGGGCGCAGCAGCACCTGGGC
>JANWHI010000145.1 GCA_025450495.1 Candidatus Dormiibacter sp.
GATCCGGGCCGCGGGTATCACCGTCATCGGCACCGTGCGGATGAGCGACCTGCGCAGCACGGTGAGCGGAATGGGCGTCCTGGTCGATCGCGACCCCGACCGTCCCGTCGTCGAGGATGCGGCCGTCGATGCGGCCGACGAGGTGGAGCTCGTCGACATCGTGCCGTCAGAGCTCGAGGAGCGACTGCGCGACGGCCTCATCATGAGCCCCCGGGAGGCGGTGCACGCGCTCCAGGGCAGCTTCCGGCCCACCGTGCTCGCCACGCTGCGTGAGCTCACCTTCCGCCGAGTGGCGCAACACACCGATCGCCGGCTGCTCAACTACATGACATCACAGGGGATCGCGGCTCCGTGGGAGGCGAGGCCCCGGGTGCTGGTCTGCATCCCGCCGCTGCCCGGGCAGGAACGACTGATCAGCTCGGCGGCGCGCTTTGCGGCACGCCGGGACGACGTGCTCACCGCCATCTCGGTGCGCGCGAACCATCGGACCGACCCGGAGAAACGGCTGCTCGGGGCCTATGCAGCCCTGGCCCACCAGTTGGGGGGCGAGTTCGTCACCGTCGACGGCAGCGACATCGCGGCAACCATCGCCGCGTATGCCCGCGACCACCGGATCACCGAGATCGTGCTGATGCGCACGCCGGGACGGCGCCAATCGCGCACGCTGCGGCGTCTCATCCGGCTACTCGTCGACGTCGATGTCCACATCCTCGCCAGCGACGCCTGACTGCTCAGCCGCCGGCAGGGCGAACGCAAACCGGCCGCCCTCACCGTCGTGTGGGTCCTCGATCCAGACGCGGCCCGCATGCGCCTCGACGATGCCGCGGACGATTGCCAGCCCCAGGCCGGTGCCACCCGCTGTGTCGCTGGCGGTTCCGTCCTCGGAGCGCACGAATCGCTCGAAGATGCGCTCACGCTGCTCCACCGGGATGCCCGGTCCGCGGTCGATGATGCGCATAACGACCATCGAGCGCTTGCCCGTAGCCGCCTCGATACGGATCGGCGTGCCAGGTGGCGCGTAACGGTCGGCGTTGGCGAGAAGGTTGTCGAACACCTGGCCGAGCCGGGACCAATCGGCGGTGACCTCGAGGGAGCCGCCGACGTTGACGGCCACCGGACGGCTTGGCGATGTTCGGTGGAGGCGTTCGACCGCGGCGTCGACCGCCTCGTGGACGTCGACGTCGGCGAGGTGCAGGCGCAGGGCGTGGCCCTCGATGCGGCCGAGGTCGAGCATGTCGGACACCAGCTGGGCGAGGTGCTGGGTCTCGCCGACGATGCTCTGCACCTCCGGTCGCAGCGCGGCGTCGAGGGCCGAGTTGTCGAGCAGGCCGGTGGTGCCGGTGAGGATGGTGGCCAGCGGGGTGCGCACCTCGTGGGAGACGTTGGCGAGCAGGTCGGCGCGCAGCCGGTCGGTCTCCTCGAGCACGTGCACCTGCTGTTCGGTGCGCGCCAGCCGGACGGCCACAGCGGCCGCCTCCGCCTGCTCCTGGTTCAGCCTGGCGAGGTCGGTGTTGGCACGTCGCAGCGCCGTCGACAGCGCCTCCGCGTTCAACTGCGCGCGACGGCGGCGCGAACCGAGGCCACCGACCAGGCCGGCGGTGCCGAAGAACACGACCAGGTTCACCAGGTCGGTCTCGTCGGCAATCGTCAGCGTGTGCAGGGGAGCGACCAGGTAGTAGTCGACGAGCAGGAAGCTGGCCGCCGCTGCGACCAGGGCGGGGACCAGCCCGCTGAGGACGGCAAGCACGGCGACGACCGCGAGGTAGACGAAGACGTAGTCACGTGAGGTGCCTACGCCCAGCGGCACCAGGGCGGCGGTGACCGCGATGGGGGCCACGACGGCGGCTGCAGCGCCGAGGTAGCTGCGGGCCGGCGGCGAGGTCACGGCTCGAATATAGCTCCGGGCATGCGAGGAGATGCGCGCGCGGCTTTCTGCGCACTATGGACGCCGGTTCGACTCCGTTGGGGTGAATTTGTATCGCGACGGTCGCGACAGCGTGGCGTGGCACGCCGATCGAATCGCCCGCACCGTCGACGATCCGCTGGTGGCGATCGTGTCGCTGGGGCATCCGCGGCGGTTCCTGCTGCGGCCAGTCGGTGGGCGGACGGCACTCACGTTGTCGCCACAGGCCGGTGACCTGGTTGTCATGGGCGGCAGCAGCCAGCGCACCTGGCAACACACGGTTCCCAAGTCAGCGTCGGCAGGGCCACGGATCAGCGTGACCTTCCGCCATCGACCAACGATCAAGTGTTCAGCATGCGGTGACAACCGCAATCTGTCCACGGCCGCGCGACTACCCGCGATCATCAGTAGAACCGTTTGCGCTCAGGTACTGTAGGTGAGCTATTCAGCGTCGCGCTGGGGGGCGCCCGCATCGCGATTGGGCCGGACCGCTGCATCAGCAACTTGACGCCAACCCCGAGCCGATCACTTCAACTGGGCCATCCACTCTCATTCCTCGTATCTGTAGTTCGTGGGTCATCGCCTCTGCTCCGGTACTGGTGGCAAATCGATGACGTCTGGAGTCGATCGCTGTGAGTGGCTCATGGGCCCAGAGTTGCATGGCCCCGAGGGCAATAGCGCAGGGAAGAATGGCCATGCGCTGGTCGCCGGTGCAAGCCATGGCACAACCTCTGCCGGCAGCGTCGAACACCGCAACATCGATGCTTCCCTGCTTCGCACCAAAGAAGCTCGACCACCGCGCCAGCTGTGCCAGAAGCTGCGACGGCCGCTCACCGCGTATGCCGAGGCGCGCCACACCACGCAGAAGCCCGGCGCCAATGCGCCATTCGGGCACCACGACAAATCGCGTAGCGCAGCCTGTTGCAGCGCCGAACACCACCGCATCAGCAGAGGGAGCGACCCACCCCCGCCGGCGTCCATAGGCAAGCAGATCGACATCTTCACATGGGGATCGGCACGACGCCAGTGCACTGGCGATGACACCTGCGCCCTTGGCGTTGCGATTCCCGACGAACAGAGCGGTGCGAACCGACGTTGCTGAGGGCAGCTCCTTCAGGCACAGCTGGGCGAGCCCGGATGAGATGGCCGGTGATGTGGACATGCCGGGAGCGACCACCACGTCTCGTTCGTGGGCGAGATGTTGAATCTCGGTGTTGTGAAGGATGGAAGCAATCCACCCAGGGTCATCAGAGATGTCGAGCCAATGAACCCCGGCGCCAACGGATCGTACGACGAGCTGCGGCGAAAGCCCCTGAAACGGCCCGGCAGCGCAGACGACCACGTCCGCCTTCGCCAACTCGGGCACGATGGCGGCGGAGTCGTGTAGGTCCAGCGCCACGGTTCGCGTGCGATCAGTGTGGCCAAGTTGGCTCCTCGCTGCGTTGGCCTTCGCCAGTGACCGCCCCGCAAGAGTCACCGAATGTGGTGTCCTGTCCAGCAGCTCCTTGGCAAGAAGACGCCCGAAGACGCCGTAGCCTCCGAGGATCAGGATGCGCTCTGCTGCGCCCATCGACCCACCAGGGCTGCCCATCCGACGAAGAGCACCATGACCATTCCGGTTGTCACGACCTCTCCGGTAGTGGAATCGATCAGGGTCATGACGCTCAGGCCGAACCCGGCTGCCCACAGGGCGATTGCCACGGCCACAAGCCATCGCGGCAATGCGCGCCGCAGACACCAGGTCAGCATGGCACCGGCCAGGCTGTAGAGCCCGTTGCCGAGGTAGCCGGTGAGCAGCAACGTTGCGCGCTCCGCGACGGCGAAGGCAGAGGACGACAGCGAGGGCTCCAATCCCATGATCAGAGCCTCTGCAGTCAGATCACCGGCCAGGCCGGCAGCCGCGACCACCATGGCCAGGCGCACCAGCAGGTTCCCGTTCATCCCTGCGATGAGCCCAAGTGCCGCATAGAGCGCCACCAGGGATAGGGAGGCGAGGTTCCACGTCAGCCATCCCACGCGCCACTGCCAGACGTGACCCTGGATGAACACCAATCGCTCTGTGGCGGTATCGCTCCCACCTGGAAGACCCATGCGCAACACCGCGACCATGACGATCGACGCCACGGCGTTCATTGCCGCCGCGAGGTATGCCACACGAATCAGCGGAGCTCGCGGGTTCTCCGTCTGTCCGCCTGGCAGCACGATCGCAGTATGACCGCCCTTCCGGGCCGCGCCTGTCGCCTGGGTACCCACCGTAGAGGGGGAGCGCGGCAGTAAGGTTTGTCGAATGAACTGGACATGGAACGTCCGTTCACGCGACGGTGGGATGAACGGCCTGGAGTTCTCGCGATGCACCACGGCCGGCGGGTTGACCCGTGTGCTGGTCCACGCCGCACCCGCGCGAATGTCGGTTCACATCACCGATGACGACGGCCGGACGATTGCGCGCTCTGACGTCGACCGCGCCGGCGACTACTCGCCGATGACGCTTCTGGAGATCGCCGACGGCTCGGTGCGTCGCTGCGAGGTCTGGCCCTCGGACGAACTGAACGGCGTACTGGTGCTCCTCGCCGGCGGTGAAGCAGGTCGCCTGACCCGGTGGCACCACGCGGATGACCACAGCTGGTGGCGATGGTCGATCGAGTTTGCCAACCACCTCGGGCGTCCGGCGGACTGGAGCGCGCCTTACACCTGAGAGCTCCAGGCCACCGCAAGAAGTCGGGTGCGCGGTTCGTTGTCCTTCGATAGAGCAACCAGCAGCGCGGAAGGGCGCGAGCAGGAGGATCTCGATGAGGACGCGCCTGGCTGTACCTGTCGTCACCGCACTCGCCGCCGGCTCTCTGCTCAGCCCCGGTGCGAACGCAGTGCGCGCGTCTGCCTACACATCGCCGGTCGCCGCCCTGCCCTGTGCGACCTACGGCAGCGACAGCATCTGCTCCGGCGAGGTCGCCAGCTTTGACGGCGCACCGCTCGACGTCGACGTCACCCAGCCGGAGACCCTCGGCGGCAGGCACCCGCTGATCCTGCTCTTCCACGGCTTTGGCAACAACAAGCACGAGTGGGAATCGACGACAGACAACGGCGATGGCGCAGACAAATGGCACTGGAACAACCACTGGTTCGCGGAGCACGGCTACTACGTGGTGACCTACACGGCGCGTGGCTTCCGCGACAACGGCACCAGCCGGCCCGACGAGCCCAACACCCCGGCGGGGACGACGTTCGTCAGCCCGCCGGCCTGTCTGACGGCTGGGATTGCCGGCTCCGCGTGCCCGCCGAGCGGCACCATCCGGGTCAAGAGCAAGGACGTCGAGATCCACGACAGCCAGTGGCTCGCCGCGCTGACCGCGGCCGCCTTCCACGACATCGCGACCAACGAGGTGGCGGTGAGCGGCGGATCCTACGGCGGAGGCGAGAGCTGGCTCCAGGCGGCCGAGCCGACCTGGACGTTCCCGCGCCAGACCAACCGGGCGCTGCCTGTGCTGCAGCTGCAGGTGGCGGTGGCGAAGTACCCGTGGACCGACCTCGCCTACTCACTGGCTCCCAACGGGCACGGCGGCGGGCCTTCGCTGGGCGATGTGTACGAGTCGTCGCAGGGGCGGCAGAGCTCACCAACCGGCTCGGGCAATCCGTTCGGGGTGGGCAAGCAGAGCTACGTCGCGGGGCTGTACGCGCTCGGCACCACCGACGGGATCTTCGAGGAGGGCACGGCGCCGACACCCAACCTCGCCCAGGGCAACCCCGAAGGTCCCACGCCCTTCACGGCGTGGCAGGCCAGGACCAGCGCGGGTGAGCCGTACGACGCCGGCGGCGCACCCGGCTCCCCGGGCGTGGACGACCCGGTGATCGCACAGATCCGCACCGACTTCACCCAGTACCGCTCGGCGTACTACCAGCCGGGTTTCGCGACCCAGGTGGGTAGGCGGGAGGTGGCCGTGTTCTCCGTCTCGGGCTGGACCGACGACCTCTTCCCGGCGATCGAGTCACTCCGGATGTTCAAGTACCTCAAGCGGCTGGACCCGCTCTGGCCGGTGGCGGTGGGCGTTGGCGACATTGGACACTCGCGTTCCCAGAACAAGCCGCAGACCTGGCAACGTCTCAATCAGCAGGCATGGCAGATGCTGCAGTTGAACATCGACGGAAGCCACCGCCAGCAGACCGCCGTCTACAGCGAGCCCACCCTGTGCAACACGTCGGGCGACAGCAGCTCAGCGGACCAGTTCACCGCCGCCTCTCCTGAAGGGCTGGCCCACGGAACCCTGACCGTGAAGTACGCGCAGGGCGGCATCCTGGCGCCGGATGCGGGTGTGAACGATCCCAACGGTCCGGCCACGGACGCCATCGCCGGGCCGATGATCACCCCGACGCCCGGGTGCCAGGCGGCTGTGGCAGCGTCGTCCGCAACCTACGGCGGCTACACCGAGTACTCGGCGCCACTGACCACGCGGCGGACCTTCGTCGGCATCGGCGTCGTCGGCATCCCCTACACGCTGGCGGGAAGCGACGCGATCCTCGCTGCCCGCGTCTGGGATGTCGCCCCCGGCGGCAGCCAGCTGCTGGTCACACGAGGCGTGTATCGCCTCGACCCGGGGTACGACGCCGTGTCGGGGACGGTCCGCCTGCCGCTGTACGGCAACGACTGGATCCTTCAACCGGGTCATTCCATCCGGCTCGACCTGCAGCAGAGCGACAACCCCACCTACCGTCCCGGCAACCCCGGTGCGACGGGGGTGGTGACCTTCGGGGCTCCCACGCTGTCCCTGCCGATTCGTGACGCCACCAACGAGGTGCTCGCCGGCGCGTAGCCCGTCAGCGCAAGTTTCCGCGGTCACCGTCGTTGGAACTGTTGACCGGGTTTAGCGATCGCTCAGGGGAAGGAAGGGAGTGCACCGGCTGATGAACGCAGGATCGATTCGCAAGAGCACGCTCGCCACCGTGGCCGTCATCGCGGCGCTGGCGACGTTCACCTCGCAGGCCGGAGCGCGCGCAAGCGCCCCCACCTACACCACTGTGAACGTCGGTGCCTACGGTGGCGAGCCATCGATTGCGTCCGACCGCAACGGGGTGCTGTACGACACCACGCCAAGCGGCGGCACCGTCTTCTACCGCTCGCTCGACGGTGGTGCGACCTGGCAGCAGCGCACCACCTCCGACACCGCCAGCGGC
>JANWHI010000146.1 GCA_025450495.1 Candidatus Dormiibacter sp.
AAGATTGCCACGAACAGCAGAAGTAGGGCCGCGGCCACCAGCAACCCGGTCGCCACCGCGAACCTCTTGATGCTGGCGATCGCCTGGGCCTTGGCGAACTCGATCTCCGCCTTGGCGAGACGGACGGCGTCGTCAGCGACCTCCCTGGCGATCGCCGCGAGGCTCTCGTCGCGCGCCCCCCCGGGCGTGCTCACGCTTCGAGCTGCGACACGTCGATATCGCGCAGCCCGTCGGGCGGTTGAACGCCGTGCTGGTAGAGAAGCTTCATGAGAGAGAGAACGTAGCGGACTCCGGTCAGGTTGACTCCGTGATTGCGAGTGAGATTCTGAATGGTCTGCAGCTTGAAGATATCGCGCTGCGAGTAGCGGCGGCGGTTGGTGGTGGTGCGCTGCGGCACGACCAGCCCCATGTTCTCGTACATCATCAGGGTGCGTGGGTGCGTCTCGAGGATCTCCGACGCAACGCTGATCGTGTAGATGGGTTTATCGAGGCCCGGCTGACCGGCAGGGGCTGCGGGTCGCTGCTGCCGCCCTACTCCTTCAGCCATTCGTCGATTCCCTCGGAGAGCACGATCGGCGACGTCTGTGCCTTGACGAGGAACTCCATGGCGCCGAGCTTGAGCCCGCGGTCGACCAGCTCCTTCTCGCCGTAGTTGCTGAGGATGATGACCGGGATGTCGGCGGTCGAGTCCTGTCCGCGCAACTCCTCGAGCACCGTGAAGCCGTCCTTCTTGGGCAGCCGGATGTCGAGGAAGACGATGTCGGGGGTGAGCTCCGTGGCGCGGCGCACGCCCTCCTCGCCGTCCATGGCAACGTGGACGCGGTAGCCGTCCTTCTCGAGCTTGAGCTTGTACATCTCGAGGGTCTCGCGGTCATCCTCGATCAACAGAACGTCGATGACCTGGTCGTCGTCAGCGCTCACCGGGGGATTCACCTCCTGGACAAGATGGCTGGCGCAGCCCGTCCTCCCGAGTATAGCGGGGGTGTAACACCCCATCGTGACGCCACTATTTCCTTATAGCGGCCAGGTTGTGCGGGCTCCTCAGAGGTGCACGTGGGCGACGTCGATGTCGTCGAGATGGTCCGGTCTCGGGATGTCGTTCTCACCGAGCAGCCGGAGCAGCTGGATCACGTAGCGAGCGCCATTGAGGTTGAGGCCGTGGCGACGGGTCAGTCGCTGGATGGCCTGCAGGGTGAGGACGTCGCGCTGGGAGTAGCGGCGCCGGTTGGTGGCGGTCCGCTGCGGAACCACCAGCTGGAGGTGCTCGTACATCATCAGCGTGCGCGGGTGGGTGGCGAGGATCTCGGCCGCGACGCTGATTGTGTAGATCGGCTTGTCGAGCGCGACCCGGCTGACCGGCGCGGCCGGCCGGGCGGCGTTCACCGGTCCCTTGTTTGCTGGCTGGCGACGGTCAGGATCCGGCGGCATAGGTGGGGCCGATCGTACCCGCCCCCGGGCCCCGGCGACAGGACCGGCCCGACAACGCAGCCGTAACCAAACCCTCCGCGGTGGCGTACCACGATCTGACCATGCCTCAGACCAGCACGCTCCACAAGCCGCGCGACCTCACCACGGGCCCCTCCGGAGGCGACTCGCTCCGGGTTCGGGAGCGCTACCTCCGCCGACGCAGCCAGCGCCGCCGCCTCGGCGACCGGGGACTCACGGCGATCTGGGTGGCCGTCGGCGCTCTGGTCAGCTGGCTCTTCGTGGTCGGCTTCACGACGTTGGGCCACTAGCCCCCAGCAGCTCGCGGAGGTCCTGGAGCTGGAGAGCGACCCAGCGGTTGATGTCGGCGGCGCGCACGGTCTCTCTGATCTTGTCGGCGCGCGCCCGTCGCTGGGGCAGGTCCATCATCAGCCCGAGGTAGAGCGCCTCGGCGGTCTCGTCGACGTCGAACGGGTTGACGGTGAGCGCGAAGTCGCCGAGCTCCTCGTGCGAGCCGGCGTTCTCGCTGAGCACCAGGACCCCGTCACGGCGGTTGCAGAGCACGCCCTCCTTGGCCACCAGGTTCATGCCGTCGTAGATGGGATTGACGAGGAGGACATCGAACTGACGGTAGCCGGCCAGGGCCCGGGCCATCACGTCGTCGACCTCGACGCGGATCGGCGTCCAGCCGCCCCGGCTGAACTTGCGATTGATCCGCGCCGCGACACTGAGCACGCTGCCGAGATAGGCGCGGTAGTCGTCGATGTCCTGGCGGCTGGGTTGCAGGTAGGCCCAGAACTGCACGGTGCCATGGAGCTCCTGGTGATCCTCGAGCATGCGCTCGTAGGCAAGGAATCCCCTGACGATGTTCTTGCTGAGGTCGGTGCGGTCTACGCGCAGGATCAGCTTCTCCGGACGCCATGACAGCAGCCGCTCCTCCTCGACGCGCACGTCCTCGCCGTCCGCCTGCAGCAGCAGCCCGTCGACGTCGATGCTGATCGGATAGTTGCGCACGCGCACCACCCGTCCGTCAAAGAACACGCTGCGCTCGCGGAAGTCGATGGTCAGGCCGAGGTTCTCCTCGCAGGTGAGCAGGAAGTTGTGCACGTCGCGTCGGGTCTGGAAGCCCACCAGGTCGGCGCCGAGCAGACCGTGAACGATGGCGTCACGGATCGGCTTGGGGAGGATCGTCCAGTACTGGGGCGTCGGCCACGGGATGTGCACGAAATGCTGGATGCGCACATCGCGGAGCTGGGCGCGCACCATGTCGGCCACGCAGTAGAGCTGATAGTCCTGGATGAACACCAGAGGCGGTCGTGGCGACGCCTTGGCTGCGGCGACGACGCGGTCCGCGACCATCTGGTTGACCAGCACGTAGCCCTCGCGCCACGCGAACAGCGTTGCGGTGTCGACGTTGGGCTCACGGGCTAGGTCCCACAGGTAGTGCTGGATGAACCACAGGAGCGGGTTGCTGATGGTGTTGTAGTACAGGTCGTACGAGTTCGGCCGCGGCTCCACGAACGAGACTCGGTAGGCGGTGCCGTCCTCGGTGACCAGTTCAGCGGGGTCACCGCGCGCTGCCAGCGCGCGATCAGCGTCGTCGCGCGCCACCGCGACCCACAGAGCGTGCGTCGACGCCGCCAGCGAGCTGAGCGCGGTGACAAGGCCGCCGGCGCCCTTGACGAGTCGCTCGGGCGTGTTCCGGTACGGGTCGGCGGGCTCGAACACGAGCGGCGCGCGGTTGGCGACGACGATCGGCTGGACGTCGCCGAGCATCTCCTGCAGGTGGGGCTGGATGGCGGGCAGCGATTGTCCTCCTGTGCGGAGCTCTCTCGGCCGTGGTCGCGCCGTCAGCCGAGCAGCACGTCGTAGAAGTACCGCTCCGCGCGAGGCACGTTCTGGTCGACGTGGATGTGCTTGACCTCGGTGTACTCGCGCAAACCGTAGAGGCCAAGCTCACGACCCGTGCCGCTCTGCCGGTAGCCGCCGAAGGGTGCCAGCGGGTTGAGCAGATGCCAGTCGTTGATCCAGACGGTGCCGGTGCGCAGCTGCTTGGCCATCTCGATGGCGCCGCGCGTATCGCGCGACCAGATGCCGCCGGCAAGGCCGTAGATGGACCTGTTGGCGCGCGCGATCACGTCCCCCGGGTCGCTCCACCGCTGCACGGCGAGGACTGGCCCGAACACCTCCTCAGTGGCCACATTGGAGTCCGGGTTGATGTCGGCGAGAACGGTGGGCTGGATGAAGTGGCCCTTGTCGCCAAGGCCGCCGGGACGGCCGCCGCCGCAGAGCACGGTGGCACCCTCCTGCTGAGCGCGATCGATCGCGGCGAGGACGTTCTCGTACTGGCGGCGCGAGATCAGCGGGCCGACCTGGGTGTCGAAGTCGGTGGCGTCGCCGACGCACAGCTCGCGCGCGGTGGCCACGAGCCGCTCCATGAACGCGTCGTAGACGTCCTCGTGCACGTACAGCCGGTGACCCGATTCACAGGCCTGGCCCTGGTGGAAGAAGGTGCCGAAGAGCGTGCCGTCGACGGCGACGTCGAGGTCGGCGTCCGCGCAGACGATGTTGGCCGACTTGCCGCCGAGCTCGAGGGTGACCTTCTTGATCGTCGGGGCCGCCATCTCCAGGATGCGCCGGCCCACGGCGGTGCTGCCGGTGAACGCAACCTTGTCCACCTCCGCGTTGACGACCAGCTCCTCGCTGATCTCGGTGCCCGGACCGGTCACGACGTTGAGGACACCACGAGGCAGCAGCCCGGTCTCGTCGATGGCCCGCGCCACCTCGAGCAGCGTCAGCGGCGTGAACGGCGACGGCTTGAGCACCACGCTGTTGCCCATGGCCAGCGCCGGCGCCAGCTTCCACATGGCGATCATCAGCGGGAAGTTGAAGGGGATGATGCCGCTGCAGACGCCGATCGCTTCGCGCTGCACGAAGTTCCAGCTGACATGGGGGATGTCGACCCAGGGGAGCGGCTCGTACCAGGGGATCTGCAGCGCCTGCTCGGCCATGGAGCGAAAGGTCTCGATGGCCAGCGGGACGTCGACGACCGCGGCCTTGCGGATGGTGGCTCCTGCCGTCTGCGCCTCGAGCATGGCCCAGTCGCCACTGCGCTCGGCAAGATGCTCGGCGATGTCGAACATGATCCGGCTGCGCTGCAGCTGGGTCTTGTTGCGCCATTCGCCGGAGTCGAACGAGCGCCTCGCCGCCTCGATCGCCCGGCGCGCGTCCTCGCGTCCCCCGGCAGCAGCCAGGCCGACGACCTCCTCGGTCGAGGGATTCTGCACCTCGAAGGTGTCGCCACCCGCCGCGGCGGTCCACTCACCGTCGATGTACTGCTGGTAGGTCGCCACCTCTGGCCGCACGATCGTCGCCACGCCGCCTCCTCCTGTTGACGAGGCCGTCGATTATGAAGCGACGCCGGCCATCGCGAATCCGCAAGGCGCGGGTCTGCCGCGCTGCCCACAGGCGCGTCAAAGATGTGCTACGGGGGGATCAGACCCGGGCACGGGGCCGCGTTCGGGAGGAGAATCCGGCCATGCTCGTCCGACCCACCGGCCCGCGCATCCTCCTGGTGGACGACGACCCCCGGCTACTCCACATCGTCACCCTCTACCTCCAGGTGCAGCAGTTCGAGGTGTTCTCCGCGGCCGGCGCGCAGGCGGCGCTCGAGTTCCTCGGCGGTGGCCTCCCTGACCTGGTCATCTGCGACGTCATGATGCCCGGGGTCGACGGCATCACCCTCTGCCGCCAGATTCGCCAGCTGCCCGGTGGCGAGCATCTGCCGCTGATCGTCTTCACCGCGTTGAGCGACACCGCCGACCTCGACGCCGCCCGGGACGCGGGGGCGGACCGGGTCATCACCAAACCGTTCAACCTCGGCGGCCTCGGCCAGGCTGTCCACGAGCTGCTGCCCGACTCGATCGTCGCGAGCGCTTGACCGGCCGCCGCTGAGCTGATGTCCGCGGGCTGTCCCGCGACCCTGGGTAGCGTCGGCAGGCTGGCCGGGATGCTCACAAGGCGGGGTGGCGATGGATCAGGTGTCGATGAACGACGGCCTGGACGGCCGGGAGAGCGTGGCCTTCGGCCTCGGCGCCGCCGACGTGGCGATGTTCGTGCTGACGCTCCTGTGCGGCTATGCCGCGCTGCGCAGCGGTTTGCCCGGCATCGTGGCATGGCCGCTCGCCGGCCTGCTGCTTGTGGGCGGGGCGCTCCTTGCCTGGGGGAGGATGGCGGGCCGTTCGATGCTCGAGTGGGCGATGCTGCTGGCGCGGTTCGCGGTCCGCGCCCACCGCGGCCGGGCGCTGCTGGCTTCGCAGGCCGGGGCGGTGGTGGTCCCGCTGGCGCTGCGGCGCCACCTGACGGGATCGGGCAGCCGGGTTGAGACGGCCCCGCCGCGGCGTCGGGCCCGCGTCGAGGCGTTCTTCTCGTTGAACGGCGGCAGTGGGCGCACCACGCTCGCCGTCGAGGTGGCGGCGCTGCTGGCGGAACGGAACGCCGCCGCACGCGCCGCCGGAGCGGCGGGCATCCGGGTCGCCCTCGTCGACCTGACCACGCGCAGCCCGGCGGTCGCGCTGCGCCTCGGTCTGCCCCTGCCGGCGCCGCCACGCGCCGGCGATGGCCCCTCGGACGCGGCGGTGTCGCTGGCCACCCACGCGACTGGGCTGATCATCCCCCCCGGCGCGGGCGCGCCGCCGACGTCCGGCTCCGCGGCGACGGCCTGGGCGAGCGCCGTCGTGGACTCGGCCGAGCGCGCCGGGGCGGATCTCATCCTCGCCGACGTCGACTGCGACCTGACCGCCATGTGCGTGGACCTGCTGCGACGCTGCGAGCGGGTCCACGTCACCCTGACGGCATCCGCCGGTGGCGTGCTCGACGCCTATCGCAGCACCGCCGCGCTGCGCCGGCTGGGGCTTCGCGATCGCATCGACTACGTGGTCAACCGCTGCGCCGGGCCGATCCAGCTGGGCGAGGTGATGAGCGACCTCGACGGCGTCGTGGTCGCCGAGGTCCCGCAGAGCGCGGCCTTCGTCACCGCGGAGAACCGGCACCGGGTCGCCGCCCTGGACGACCGAGGGCCGGCGGCGGCGGCGATCGCCGGGCTGGCCGAGCACCTGCAGATGGAGCTCGACGCCGGCGCGGACGCGGCGCCGCGATGGGGCGCGCATGCCGGCTGAGTCGCGCCGGTCTCCGTCGCCGAGGCCGGGCTGAGCAGTGAACATGGCCTCGGTCGCGGCGATCGAGCTGGAGCCGCTGGACCTGACCGCGCTCGAGCCGGCGGCGCAGGCGGCGTGTACGGACAGCATGTCGCGGCTGCTCTGCGCGCTCGAGTCGCCGCTTCAGTTCGTGGTGCGGCGGCGGCGCGCCTGGGCGGCGGTGCCGGCGCCCACGCACCCGCTGGACCGCGTCGCTGCCGGGCTTGATGCGGCGATGTGCTCCCACCAGGCCGAGCTGCTCGCCAGCATGCCGGCCTTTCGCAGTGAGGTGCTGGCGGTGATGCGCCGGACGGACGGCGACGGCGCCGCCCTGCTGCGCCACGTCGGCATGGTCACCGACATGCTCCGCGGCGCCGGTGTGCGCAGCCGGGCGCTGTCCGAGGCCGAGACGCGGCCGCAGGCATGGCGGGAGCGAGCCCGCGCGGTGATCGGCGGCGGAGGCGCGCGCTGC
>JANWHI010000147.1 GCA_025450495.1 Candidatus Dormiibacter sp.
ACGCCTACCTGGCGTGCCAGCTCTTCAACCGCGGCGGACCTCCGCTCACCAACAACCCCGATCAGTCGAGCACCTTCGTGGTCTTCCGGTCCACTGGCAACAACGGAGCCTCCTGGAACTTCCCCGGTCGCCAGGTGGCGTTCGGCCATACCGGCAACTCGGGCCTGCCCTTCGAGGACAAGGAACTCCTGACCGTCGACAACACCGTGAGCAGCCCGTTCCGCGACCGCGTCTACGTGACCTGGACCGAGTTCGCCGCGGACGGCACCGCCTACATCTACGAGTCGTACTCCAAGGACTACGGGCAGACGTTCAGCCCCCGCACCCTGGTCAGCGCGACCGCAGCGTTCTGCACCAACACGTTCGGGGCCGGCACCAGCAACGGCAACTGCAACGAGAACCAGTTCTCGCAGCCATTCGTCGGCAAGGATGGCGCGCTGTATGTCACGTACGCCAACTTCAACAACCAGCCCCTCTCAGGCCCTGACAACCGTTACCAGATGCTGCTCGCCAAGTCCACAGACGGCGGCGCCAGCTTCTCCGCTCCCGTCAAGGTCAGCGACTACTACGACCTCCCCGATTGCGATACGTATCAGGGCGCCGGGGCGGATCCAGGACGGTCGTGCGTGCCGGAGAAGGGGACTACCACGAACTCTGTGTTCCGCGCCACCAACTACCCGTCCGGTCAGGTCGACCCGACCAACCCCAGTCGGGTGGTGGTCACGTTCGGCTCGTACATCAACAAGGATTCCAACGAGTCCAACGGCTGCACCCCGACATTCTTCGCGGCTGACGGCAACCCCACCTACAACGGTGTCAAGACAGCCGGCGCGTGCAACAACAAGATCCTGCTGAGCGTCTCCACCAACGGCGGCAACAGCTTCAGCGGCACAAGCGCCGATCCGCGCACCGAATCGCTGGTCACGCAGGGTGAGAACCAGCGCAGCAGCGACCAGTTCTGGCAGTGGACCGCGTTCACCAAGCACGGCACCTTCGCCGTCGACTACTACGACCGCCAGTACGGCAACGACGAGGCCACGGGCTCTTCAGACTTCAGCCTCTCGACGAGCAGCAAGGGGCTGACCCAATTCGACCAGCAGCGGGTCACCTCGAGCTCGATGCCGGCCCCGACGCAGTTCAACGGTCCGAAGGGCGGCCAGTTCTACGGTGACTACACCGGCCTGACCGCGGTCGACAGCATCCATCCCATCTGGTCGGACACCCGCAACGTCGACCTCTTCGTCTGCCCCACCAGCGCGACCGGCCCGGGCAACCCACCGGCGCTCTGCACGGCACAAGAGACCAACGGCCAGATCGCCAACGATCAGGAGATCTACACCGCCACCATCAACGGCAACGGCAACGGCAACGGCAACGGCAATGGCAATGGCGGAGGCGGAGGCAACCACTAACCACTGAGGTGTGGGAGAGCCGGGCGCCGCAGCGCTCGGCTCTCACCCGCACATGGAATCCGGCTACTCGACGACGGCGACGGTCTGCCCCTCCTGGACGACCTCCCCCTCACGCACCAGGATCTCCTTGACTGTCCCGGTGATCGGCGAGGTGATCGGGATCTCCATCTTCATCGACTCGAGGATCATGAGCGTGTCATCCTCCTCGACCTGCTGGCCCACCTCGGTGACGACCTTCCAGAGGTTGCCGACAAGCTCAGCCTTCACCTCCGCCATGCCTGCCCTCCTGACGCCGCGGGACTGCGGATGGCCATGGTAACCGCGCCGTGGCCGCGTGGTCGCGGTGGCTGTGCCACGATGGCGGGCGTGAGCACCGGCCATCACGACATGCTCAGGGTGAGCACGTCCGACAACGTTGGCATCGGCTACGACATCGCCGGTCTCGGCAGCCGCACCATCGCGCAAATCAACGACACCCTGATCGTCGGCGTGGTCATCCTGGCGGTGAACATCGGCTTGGCCGGCGCCCTCGGTGCCGGCAACGTGCAGGACCGGCCACTGCTGATCCTCGCCATCGCGGGGGTCGAGCTGTTCGTTTACGTCGGCTACTTCATGGCCTGTGAGATGGTCACCGGAGGCCGTACCCCGGGCAAGGCCGCCGGTCACCTCCAGGTGCTCGACATCTCCGGCGCCGCCCCGACCCGCGGTCAGCTGCTCATCCGCAACATCGCCCGCGTGGTCGACATCCTCGGGGTGGGCGTCGTGGTGATGTTCTGCAGCCGGCACTCCCGCCGCGTCGGCGACTTCCTTGCGGGCACCGTCGTGGTCCGGGTGCGCCCGACCGCCGCGTTCGCCGCGGCGAGTCCGCCACCGCCGGTGATGCTGCGCACGCCCGACGCCGGGCCGGTCATCGACGGCGTCGACCGTCTCGGCGGCCGTGAGCTGGCAGCGATCCGCACCTTCCTCAGCAGGCCGGGGCTGACGCCTCCTCTGCGAGCGCGGCTGGCGGGCGACATGGCCGCCAGGCTGCTCGACCGCATGCAGATGCCTGCGGGTGCGCCGGAAAGGCTGTGGCCACCGGAGCTGTTCCTGGAACGCCTCTACCTGCAACTCCAGGGTCGCGGGCTGCGGTGACCGTCGAGGCATTCATAGCCGCCCGGCGCGCGCGCTGGCACGAGCTCGAGACGATGCTCAGGCAGAGCCGGCGGGGACGGCTTCGCGACATCCCGGCAGCCCAGCTCGAGCGCTTCGGCGCGCTCTATCGCGAGGCGGCCAGTGACCTGGCCATCGCGCGGCGCGACTTTGCCGATGACGCCATCACCGTCTTCCTCAACAATCTCTGCGCTCGCGCCCACCCGATGCTGTTCCGATCGACGCCGCTGCGCGCCCACGACCTTGTGCTTCGCTTCCTGGTCGGCGTACCGCGTGCCTTCAGGGAGCGACGAACGTACGTCCTGGCGAGCCTCGGGCTGCTGCTCGCCGGCGCGATCGCCGGCTGGCTGGCCGTCGACCTGAGACCGGACCTGCGTGCATCGCTGATCCCCGCCTCGGGTTTCGATCAGCTCGCTCGCGGCCAGCTCAACACCCTGCCCAACGCGCCCCTGCTCGGCACGGTGATCATCACCAACAACATCAAGGTGGCCGCCGTCTGCTTCCTGGGTGGCGCGCTCGCCGGCCTGCCCACCGCGTTCATCCTCGCGACCAACGGGTGGATGCTCGGAACCATCGCCGCCGCGGTGCACCAGGGTGGCTACGACCTTGCCTTCTGGTCGCTGATCGTGCCGCACGGCGTGCTGGAGCTGAGCATCATCGTGATCGCCGGTGCTGCGGGGCTGTACATCGGCGACGCCATCCTGCGACCGGGGCTGCTGAGCCGCAGCGAGGCTTTCACCAGGGCGGCCCTGAGCTCGCTCGGCCTCGCCGCCGGGGCAGCGTCCCTGCTGATCGTGTCGGGGCTGGTCGAGGCCTACGTATCACCGTCGGGCCTGCCGGCGGGTGTGAAGCTGCTGGTTGGGGCCGTGGCTGGGGTGGCCCTGTACAGCTGGCTGCTGCTGGCCGGGCGGCCGTCTCCACGCCGGCGCGAGGTGCACGACGCCCACCCGGGCGCGGCCTCGCGGTACGCGTCGTAGACTGGACCTCGAGATGGAGGTTGTCCGCATCACCCCACGCGGCTACTGCCACGGCGTGGTCGAGGCGATCCGGATCGCCAAGCGCGTCGGCAGCGAACGTGCACCCGGCGAGCAGGTGACCATGCTCGGCTACCTGGTCCACAACGAGCACGTCACCCGCGAGCTCGAGGAGCACGGCGTGGCACTCGTGGACGCCCCCGACCGGATGAAGGGCTTGGGCCAGATCGAGTCGGGCACGGTGGTCTTCACCGCGCACGGCATCTCGCCGCAGGTGGTGGCGGAGGCGCAGCGCCGCGGCCTCAAGGTCGTCGACGCCACCTGCAGCGACGTCACCCGTACCCATGACCTGGTGCGGCGGCTGACCGGCGAGGGCTACCACGTCGTCTACATCGGCAAGCGCGGCCACCCCGAACCGGCCGGCGCGCTCGGCGTCGCTCCCGACGACACCACCCTGGTGGAGCGCATCGAGGAGGTGGACCAGCTGGAGTTCCCCGCAGGCACCCGGCTCGCCGTGACCTGCCAGACCACCCTCTCGATGTGGGACACCAAGGCGATCATCGACCGCCTGGTCGAACGGTTCCCGGACATCGCGGTCCACAACGAGATCTGCCTGGCCACCCAGGAGCGCCAGGAGGCCGCCGTCCTCGCGGCCACCGACGTCGACTGTGTGGTGGTGGTCGGGAGCGCGCGCAGTAGCAACAGCCTTCGCCTCGTCCAGGTCGTGGAGGAGCGGGCCGGCAAACCGGCGTTCCTCGTCGACACCGCGGCGGATGTGCGGCCCGAGTGGTTCGCCGGGATGCAGCGGATCGGCGTGACCGCCGGGGCGAGCACGCCAACCCAGCTCACCCGCGCGGTGATCGCCACCATCGAGGCCCTGCCGGCACCGCAAACGGACGCGCAGCCGGTTCCGCACCGCTGACAATCTCGTCTCGGCCCGGCCGCGGTGACGGCGCGCGGGTAGGATCGGGGCGTGCACCTCAGCTTTGCCGAACGCAGCCTACCCATGACCATCCGGGTGTGCCGTTCGCTGGTGTGGACCCAGGCTGCCTTCGTGATCCTGGGCGGGGCCTTCGTGATCCTCGCGGCGACAGTCCTCGGCGGCAGCAACCAGATCCCCTTCCACGGTGACACGCTCAGCGGCGCCGGCGCCGCGACGCTCGGCTTCGTGTACGTGGCGGCCGGGCTGGTGCTTGTCTACCTCAGCTTCGAGCTCGGCCGGCTGGGGTGGTGGGCGCGGAATGTCCTGGTCGGCGCCCAGGTCATCCTGGCCGTGCTCCTTCTCTTGCGTGCCTTCGACCTCTCCGTCTCGACGGTGCTGAACATGCTCTTCTGCGTGGCCATCGTCGGCCTGCTCTATGCGCCTGACACGAGGCGCGCTCTGGAAGGGGCGGCGTTGTCGCGACGCCCCGGCACCACCGACTCCGCCTGACTTCGCCGCCGGGCTCTCCCATACACTGCCGCCAGGCCGCGGCAGCACCCGGCCAGAAAGGAGCAAGCAACGGTGCCGAACACGGCGACCCTCCCGCCCGGGGTCAGCGCCACCCGGGTGATCGCATTCGTCCAGGGCGGGCTCGGCATGCTCAGCGGCCTCCTCCTCGTCTTCGGCGGAAGCTCCATCGCCACGGCCAGTGGCCTGACCGCAAGCGCGGGCGCCGCGGTCGTGCTCATCGGCGTGCTGGTGCTGGCCGTCTCAGGCCTGCTCATCTGGGGGGGCCTCCTCCTCGGCAGCCTGTCCGCCAAGGCGCGGATCGGCGTGCTCATCTACGAGTGGCTGGCTCTGGCTCTCGGGCTGGTGGGCCTGCTCCACCCGAGCCTGGGAATCGTCAGCCTGGTCCTGGCCGGCGTGGCCATCTACTACCTGCAGTTCGATACCCAGACCAGGACGGCTTTCGCAGCCGGTGGTCTGGACCGGCCGGGCACGCCGCCGGCAGGCCCCTTGGACGCCGGCACCTCCTGAGGGCCGAGCACTCTGGCGACCACACCCCCCCCACCGCCG
>JANWHI010000148.1 GCA_025450495.1 Candidatus Dormiibacter sp.
GTGGGGAGGCGTGCGCCCGCCGGCGAGGCGGTCACGGTCGCGCTGACATCAAGCCCGTGGCGCGGGAACGGCACAGCCAGCATCGCCACCATCACCGCGAAGGCCATCGCGACGCCGGAGAAGTGCACCAGCTGGCTGAGGTGAGCCACGGCACGGCCGAGGGCAGAGCCGAGGAACGAACCGGCGACGGCGATCACGATCACCACCCACCACGAGGCGAGCAGGCGCGGATGCCACGGCTGCGGGCTCCACACGTGCGTCCAGCCCCAGTCCACGGTCATGCCGGCGGTGGCGATCAGCAGGCCCGTGATCAGCACCCGCAGCGCCGGCAGCATGCGCGGCGTGGCCAGGAAGACGGCCTCGACCACGAGCGCGCCGCCGATGTACAGCGGGAAGCGTTCCAGCGAGAGACCGAAGACCGGCCCGACCAGCAGGGCGATCAGCCCGCGCACCACCAGGAAGGCGGCCACGGCGCGCAGCGCGCCACCCCTGCCGAGCGCCTCGCGCGCCGCGACCAGGCCGACGCCCATCGCCAGGGCGATCAGCACCGGATGGTAGAGCGCTTGCCACTGGGGGATGCCCAGGTCGAACTCGAGCTGGAACGTCGACATCCCCAGCAGCAACGACCCGGCCAGCGCCTCCGAGAGCAGCTTGACGCGCCCTCCGGCCCGCGGAGGACCGGCTTCGGCGAGCATCAGCCAGGCCGCCACCGGTGTCAGCGATGCGCCGCCGATCATCAGCAGGTGGGTCGGGCTCCACATGGTCACGTCGATGCCGTAGACGGAGTGCCAGTAGTTGTCGAGCGGGAAGCCGATCACCGCGCCAAGAGCCATGATCCCCATCGGAAGCGCCGACCACGGCACGCGCAGCCGTCCGATCGCCAGCCCGACCCTGGCACGATCGGCGGTCGCGAGCGCGATCGAGGCGAGGGCGGCAACACCGATGCCGATGAGCCCGGTGAGGATCATCACGTGCGGGGGGGTCAGCAGCGCCTGGTCGCGACCGAGGTCTGCGTGCCAGGCAACGTCCCAGGAGAAGCCGACGAGCGCCACCAGCAGCGACCACAGGGCAATGCCTATGCCCGCTGCGCACCAGGCAGGCACCCCAGTGAGGCGGCTCAACGTGTCGAAGGGCCGGCGCAGCGGATGGCTCCGTCGATCAGCGGCCAGGCTGAGCGCACCGAGGCAGCCGAGCAGCACCGCGAACCCGAGGCCAAGCGGGATCCACCACACCGGACCGGTCTGCTGCAGGCTGTCGACGACCACCGACTCCATGGCATCCCTCCGCGCCGCGAGCGCACTTGCCACATCCGACCTACTTGCAGTAACCTACTCTAAGTAACCCGTCCGCAGGGAGTCAAGACCGTGATCGAACCAGCGGTGCGACGGCGGCTTCCCAAAGCCGAACGCGAACAGCAACTGGTGGACGTCGCCGAGGCGGTGTTCGCGGCCCGCGGCTTTCGCGAGGCCTCCATGGATGAGATCGCGCTGCGGGCCGGCGTCACCAAGCCCATCCTCTACGAGCACTTCGGCTCCAAGGAAGGCCTGGTGGCGGCCTGCATCCGCCGGTCGGGCGCGGCGCTCTTCAAGGCGATCGCCGCTGCTGTCGAGGAAGCCCGAGGCCCCGCCGGCGTTCTCGCCGCCGGCCTGACCGGGTTCTTCGATTTCATCGAATCCCACGGACAGGGGTGGTTCACGCTGATCGGCGAGAGTGCCGTGGTCGGCGAGGCCGCGGACGCGCTCGAGGCCATCCGCGCCGACCAGGCGACATTCGTTGCGCAGCGGCTCGCGGTGGAGTTCCCCCAGCTACGCAGCGAAGACCTCGAGGTGTTCGCCCAGGCGATCATCGGTGCCTGTGAACGGGTCGCTCTCTGGCGCCGCGATCGCCCCGATGTCTGCGTCGCCGATGCCACCGCCAGTCTCATGTCACTGGTGTGGGGCGGCCTGGCAGCGCTGGCCGGGGACTGAGCCGGGCCGGCGCTCGGTGTGCGCGTCGGTTTGTGGCAACGTCAGCCGCTGACTGCAGCGACCGCGGAGGTGACGTCGAGGTGAATTTCACGGTGACCCAGGACCAGGAGCTGTTGCGCCGCACCGTCGCTGACTTCGTCGACCGCGAGGTGATCCCGCAGCGAGTCGAGTGGGACCGCGCCGAGCACGTGGACCGGGCGATTGTCGGCCGGCTCGGCAGCCTCGGCTTTCTCGGCATCACCATCCCCGAGGAGTACGGCGGCACCCCGGCCGACCACCGCGCCTACTGCCTGCTCATGGAGGAGCTGGGGCGAGGTGATTCATCAGTCCGCGGCATCGTCAGCGTCAGCCTCGGACTCTTCGGCAAGACGGTGTTGGCTGAGGGCTCAGACGCACAGAAGAAGGAGCTCCTGCCGGGGATCTGCTCGGGGACGAGCATCGGTTGCTACGCGCTCACCGAGCCGGGTGCCGGCAGCGACGCTGGGCACCTGGTCACGCGCGCAGAGCGCGATGGTGGCGACTGGATCCTCACCGGGGAGAAGGTGTTCATCACCAACGGCACCTGGGCCGACCAGGCCATCGTCTTCGCGCGCACCGGCGGCGACGGTCCGCGAGGCATCACCGCGTTCGTCGTCCCCACCGACGCGCCGGGCTTCGCCAGCGCCGAGATCAAGGGCAAGTTGGGTCTGCGCGGCCAGGCAACAGCGACGTTGCACCTGGACCGCGTGCGCGTGCCCGACAGTTGCAGGCTCGGGGACGAGGGCCGCGGGTTCAAGATCGCCATGGGCGCGCTGAACCGCGGCCGCATGAGCCTCGCCGCCGGCTGCGTCGGCATCTGTCGCGGCTGCCTCGAGGAATCGGTCACCTACGCCAGGCAGAGGGAGCAGTTCGGCAAGCCGATCGCCGGTCACCAACTGGTCCAGGAGATGATCGCCGACATCGCCGTCGACGCCGACGCGGCCCGCGCGCTCACCTGGGTTGTGGCCGACCTCGCCGACGCCGGCGAGCGCTTCGAGCTGGCCGCGAGCAAGGCCAAGTACTTCGCCAGCGAGGCGGCGGTGCGCTGTGCCAACCGCGCGCTGCAGGTGTTCGGCGGCTACGGCTACATCGACGAATACCCCGTCGGCAAGTACCTGCGCGACGCGCGGGTGACCACGCTCTACGAGGGCACCAGCCAGATCCAGAAGCTGATCATCGGGCAGGCCCTGACCGGGGTCAGCGCGTTCGCCTGAGCAGGAGCCGGCAGCTCAGGTGAGGAAGCGCGTCACCAGGTCGGCGACACAGCACGGTTTCTCGCGCTCGGCCAGCTCCACCACCACGTGCGTGACAACCTGGAGCCCTCCGGCGACCGCCTCGGCGCTGTCGAGGTGCACTCGAGCACGAACGCTGCCCCCGCTGCCCAACGGCTGCGGAAAACGCACCCGGTTGGCTCCATAGTTGATCGCCATCCGCACCCCGCCCACCGCGTACACCTCGCGCACCAGGATGGGGGTCAGCGCGAGAGTGAGAAAGCCGTGGGCGATGGTCTGCCCGAAGGGTCCGTCGGCCGCCCGAGCCACGTCGGTGTGGATCCACTGGTGATCACCCGTGGCCTGCGCGAAGGCGGTGATCTGCATCTGGTCCACGACGTGCCAGTCGCTGACGCCGAGCTCCTCGCCCACGGCCGCGTTCAGGTCGTCGAGCGATTCGAAGTGGCGCATCTCAGCGCGCGCCACCGTTGACGTACAGCGTCTGACCGCTCACGTACGACGCGTCATCGCTGGCCAGGAAGAGGATGACAGCGGCGATCTCCTCGGGCTGCCCGACGCGCCGCATCGGGGTGCGTACCGCAGCCTCCTGCTGGTGTTGCTCGGGGGTGGCTCCGAGGCGCTCGGCGGTCGCGGCGGTCATCGGTGTTGCCACGTATCCCGGTGCCACCGCGTTGACGGTGATGTTGAACGGACCAAGCTCGATCGCCAGGGTTGCGGTCAGGCCCTGGATGCCCGCTTTGGCTGCGGCGTAGTTGGCCTGGCCGCGATTGCCCAACGCGGACCGGCTGCTGAGGTTGACGATGCGCCCATACTGCGCCGCCACCATGTGCTGCTGAGCGGCGCGGCACATCAGGAACACGCTGGTGAGGTTCACGTTCAACACCGTGGACCAGTCGTCGTCGGACAGCTTGAACAACAGGTTGTCGCGGGTGATCCCCGCGTTGTGGACGAGGACATCGAGCCGACCGCAGTCGGCAATCACGGCGTTGACCGCCGCTTCGACGCTGGAGCGCGACGAGACGTCGCAGTCGACCGCCAGGGCTCGGCCGCCGTCGGCGATGATCGCGTCGGCCGTGGCCGCTCCGGACTGGGGGTTGCGTTCGAACAGGAAGACCGTGGCACCCTCGCGGGCGAGCCGGCGCGCGGTCGCCGCACCGATCCCCTGCCCCGCACCGGTGACGATGGCGACGCGATCCCGGAAGCGGCGCGTCGGGGCTGTGGCTGGATCACTCACGAACGGTTCTCCTCGAACACGATGAGGCTGCGGGCGCCATGACCGGCAATCATGTCGGCAAAGGCGTCCTCGATGTCGTCGAGCGTGAGCCGTCGCGTCACCAGCGCGCCGAGGTCGAGCCGTCCGGCGCGCACGTGGTCGAGGAGAACCGGCACATCGGCGGCGGGGTCGGAGTTGCCGTACATGGAACCGCGCAGGGTGCGTGCGAAATGCGCGACCTCGAGCGCGTTGAACGTCACCGTGTCCGACCTCGAGCCGAGACCGACGATGGTGGCGCGGCCACCCCGGCGAGTGACCGACCACGCGCTGCGGATCGTCTCCGCCAGGCCGACGCACTCGATGGCGTGGTCGGCACCCCGGCCATGGGTGAGGGCGCGGACCCGCTTGCCCAGGTCGGCGCCCGGCAGGAGCACTTCGGTTGCCCCGAGGCTACGGGCCAGGTCCGCCTTGCCCGCGGCGCCGTCCACGGCGATGATCGGGTCGGCGCCGGCGATACGCGCCCCCTGCACCGCGCACAGGCCGACCCCGCCAAGACCGATCACCACCACTGACTCCCCGGCATTGACACCGGCTGCATGGCTCACCGCGCCAACGCCGGTGAGCACGGCGCAGCCAAGCAACGCCGCCTCCTCGAGGTCGACGTCGTCCGGGATGCGGATGCACGCCGCCTCCGCAACGAGGGTCTCGGTGGCGAACGCGGCGACTCCCAGGCCGGGGTACACCGCGGCGCCGTCGTCGAGGCTGGCATACGCCTGCGCCCCGGCGCTGTCAGCGTGCGCGCAGAGAAACGGCTCACCATGTTCGCACCACCAGCAGGAGCGGCACGCCGGCGCCCAGTTGAGCAGCACGGCATCGCCCACAGTGACGCTTCGCACCGCAGCGCCGACCTCGACGACGCGGCCGCATCCCTCGTGGCCGAGGACCACCGGGGTGCTGTGCGTCAGGGTGCCGCGCGCCAGCGAGAGGTCGGAGTGACAAACGCCTGTGGCGATCAGGCGAACGCGGACGTGTTGCGGGCCCGGGTCGGGGAGGGTGATCGCCTCGATGCTGAGTGGCGTCCCGGCAGCGCGCAGCACCGCCGCGCGCACGCGCGTGGTCACGGCAGTTGCACCGACTTGACCAAGAGGAACTCCTCGAGACCGTGGCGTCCGAGCTCGCGGCCATTGCCTGACTGCTTGTAGCCCCCGAACGGCGCGTTCGGGTTGAAACGCGCCCCGTTGATGTCGACCTGCCCAGTGCGCAAACGGCGGGCCACCTGCATGGCGTGGTCGACGTCGACCGACCACACGGCGCCGGCGAGCCCGTACTCGGTGTCGTTGGCGATACGCACCGCGTCATCCTCGTCCTGGTAGCGGATCAGGGCGAGCACCGGTCCGAAGATCTCCTCACGCGCGATGGTTGCGTTCGGATCGACGTCAGCGAACACAGTCGGTGCGACGTAGTAGCCGCGCTCGGGGAGACCCCCAGCCTTGCGACCCCCGGCGACGACGGTGGCGCCGTCGCCGGTGCCACGCTCCATATAGGCATGCACACGATCGCGCTGCGCGCCGCTGGCGAGCGGCCCGAGCCGCGTCTGCGGGTCGGTCGGATCGCCGACGATGTACGTTGCCGCCGCCGCCGCGGCGAGCTCCACAGCCTGGTCGTAACGCGCCGCGGGCACCAGCATGCGCGTCCAGGCGGTGCACGTCTGTCCCGAGTTGAGAAAGCAGTTGGCCACGCCCACCTTCACCGCGGTGGCGATGTCGGCGTCCTCGAGGATCAGGTTGGCCGACTTGCCCCCGAGCTCGAGGGCCACGCGCTTGACCGTCTCCGCCGCCAGCGTGCCCACGCGCCGGCCCGCACGCGTGGAGCCGGTGAACGACACCATGTCGACGTCGGGGTGACTGCACAGCGCCTCACCGACCACGGCCCCGGTGCCCGACACCAGGTTGTACACCCCAGCAGGGAGCCCGATGCTCTCGGCGACCTCGGCGATGATGTACGCCGTCAGTGGCGCCACCTCGCTCGGCTTGTGCACCACCGTGCAGCCGGCCAGCAGAGCGGGCGCCAGCTTGGCGATGCTCTGGTGAAGCGGGTAGTTCCAGGGAGTGATCGCTGCGACGACCCCGACGGGCTCGTGCAGGACCACGGAGTTGCCCACCATCTCGGGCACATCGACGACTGCGGCGAGGTCGACGTAGGCGGCAAGCACCTGCAGCGGCAGCCCGCTCTGCACCGTCATGGCGAGCTTCGCGGGCGCTCCCATCTCCGTGGTGATGGCATCGGCGATCTCCTGCTGTCGTGCCTGGAGGCCGTCACGCAGCGCGCCGATGTGGCGAGCGCGTTCAGCCACCGGCGTGGCCGACCACCCAGGGAACGCCCGGCGTGCTGCGGCGACGGCGCGATCGACATCCGCCACCGTGCCCTCCGCGACCCTGGTGATGAGCGTCTCGGTGGCCGGGTTCTCGACGGCAATCCAGCGATCGCCGGTGGACGCGATCCAGGTGCCGTCAACGAACAGCCTCTCCGAGTGTCGCAAGCCCTCTCCTCCCTGGATGTCGCGCAGCACACTAGCGGACGGCGCCGCGGGCTGGACGCGCCGGCTCAGTAGAGTAGCCCGGTGGAAGTCTCCGGCCGCGTGGTGATCGTCACCGGTGGCGGCAGTGGCATCGGCGCCGCGCTGTGCCGTGCCTTCGCCTCAGCGGGCGCGGCCGGCGTGGTGGTGGCCGACATCAATGGCGCGGCCGCAGAGGCCGTGGCGCGCGGGGTCGATGGTGTCGCGGTCACCACCGACGTCACCGACGAGGCGGCGGTCCGCGCGCTGGTGGCACTGGCCATCGAGCGGCACGGCCGTGTCGACGTCTACTGCTCGAACGCGGGCATCGCCGTCGGCGGCGGCCAGGAAGCTCCTGACGAAGCCTGGCAGAGGAGTTGGCAGGTGCACCTCATGGCGCACGTCTACGCAGCGCGTGCCCTGCTTCCGGCGATGATCACGCGTGGTGAGGGGTACATCGTCGGCACGGTGTCGGCGGCGGGGCTCCTCAACCACGTCGCGGCCGCACCGTATGCAGTCACCAAGGCGGCTGGACTGTCGTTCCTCGAGTGGCTCGCCATCGCTCATCGGGCCCGCGGGATCCGCGTGTCGGCTCTCTGCCCGCAGGGCGTGCGGACGCCGATGCTCGCGCTGGCCGGCGAGAAGGACTTCCTCGTCGCCGGCGCCCTCGAACCGGACGCCGTCGCGACGCACGTGCTCAGGGGACTTCGTGACGAGACCTTCCTGATCCTGCCGCACCCCGAGGTGCGCGAGTTCTTCGCCCGCAAGGCTTCCGACTACGACCGCTGGCTGCGCGGCATGCAACGGCTGCGCGAGCACGCTGTCACGGACAGCTGACAACGATTGCGCCTGCCGGTGAAGACGAGGTGACTGACGTGCCCGACCTGAACACGAGGATCATCGAGGAGTTCCGCGCCAACCAGGGGCGTGTCGGCAAGCCATTCGAGGGTGCGCCGCTGACGCTTGTCCATCACCGCGGTCGCAGGACGGGGAGGAGCTACGTGTCGCCGACGATGTATCTGTCAGCCGATGACGACGACAGGGTGATGTACATCTTTGCCACCAGGGGCGGGTCACCGAGGAATCCTGCCTGGTATTACAACCTCGTGGATGCGGGCAGAGCCGAGGTCGAGGTCGGCACGGAGACATTCCCAGTGACCGTCACCGAGGTGACGGGGGCTGATCGGAACCGCGTCTACGCCGAGCAGGCACGCCGTTTCCCCGCGTTCGGCGAGTACGAGGAGAAGGCGGCCGGTAGCCGCACCATCCCGGTGCTCGCCCTGCGTCGCGTCTGAGACCGGCGTACGCTGTGAACCCGCAGCCCATCGTGGTCCTCGCCGGTGGTGTCGGCGCCGCCCGGTTTCTGCAGGGGGTCACCGCCGCGCTCCCGAGCAGAGAGCTGACCATTGTCGGCAACGTGGCCGACGATACGGAGATCGGCGGGCTGCATGTGTCGCCGGATCTCGACACGGTCCTGTACACGCTCACGGGCGCGATCGACGAGGACCGCGGGTGGGGTGTGCGCGGCGACAGCGCCCGTGCGTTGCAGCGGGCGCGGTCGCTCGGAGCGGACGCCTGGCTCTGGCTCGGTGACCTCGACCTCGGCCTGCACCTTGCCCGCACTGAATGGCTGGACGCGGGTGCGCCGCTCAGCGCGGTGACAGCGCGGCTGTGCGCGGCCCTCGGCTTGGCCGACCGCCTGCTGCCGAGCACCGACGACCGGCTGCGGACGATGATCGACACAGCCGCCGGCGAGCTCGACTTCCAGACCTACTACGTGCGGCACGGGCATCGCGACGAGGTGGTCGGGATCCGGTTCGACGGCGCGCCGTCGGCCACCCCGGCGCCCGGGGTTCTCGATGCCCTCCACGCAGCGCAGGCGGTGATCATCGCGCCGTCCAATCCGCTCATCTCGATCGGACCCATCCTCGCGGTGCCGGGCATCAGAGAGGCGCTGGTGGCGCGCACGGTTCCGTGCGTGGCGGTGAGCCCCATCGTCGGCGGGGCGGCGCTGCGCGGCCCGGCGGCTGCGATGCTGCGCGCGCTCGGCCACCTGGCATCGCCGGTCGGAGTCGCCGACCTCTACACCGGCATCATCGACGCCATGGTGATCGACGAAGTCGACGCCGCCGCGTCTGCCGAGCTCGAGGGCCGAGGGGTGAGGCCAGTGGTCACCGACACGCTCATGCGCGACGCCGGCGCGCGCCGGCATCTCGCTGTTGCGGCGCTCGAGGCCGCCGGCGTGAGCACGGGCGCGTGAAGCTCGGCGTGATGCTCGGGTACTGGGGCAGCCGCCCCGACCCGTCCACCAAGGACCTGGTGCTCGAGGCCGAGCGTCTCGGCTACGACTCCGTCTGGACTGCGGAGGCCTACGGCTCCGATGCGCTCACGCCGCTGGCCTGGTACGGCGCGCACACTCGGCGCCTTCGACTTGGCTCGGCGGTGATGCAGATCTCCGCCCGCGCGCCCGCAGCCACGGCGATGGCGGCGATGACGATCGACCACCTCTGCGGAGGTCGATTCGTGCTCGGGCTCGGCGTTTCCGGTCCCCAGGTCGTCGAGGGTTGGAATGGGCAACCGTTCGCCCAGCCGCTGGCCCGCACCCGTGAATACGTCGACATCGTGCGCCGCATCCTCGCCCGTGAGGAACCGGTGCGCAACGCCGGGCCGCACTACCCGCTGCCGTATCCCGGTGGAACCGGGCTCGGCAAGCCATTGCGATCCACCGTGCATCCGCTCCGCCGCGACCTGCCGATCTTCCTGGGGACCGAGGGGCCGAGGAACATCGCGCTCACGGCGGAGATCGCCGACGGCTGGTTGGCGGCCTTCTACTCGCCGTGGGACGATGCAGAGCAGCGCGCAGCGCTCGCTGAAGGGTTCGCGCGGCCCGGGGCACGCCGCGATCCGGCGGAGTTCGAGATCGCCGCGATGGTGTCCGTTGTTGTCGACGACGACATCGACCGCGCCTGCGATCAGCTGAAACCGGGGCTGGC
Organism: Candidatus Dormiibacter sp.; assembly: GCA_025450495.1. Next base: position 9,978 of record JANWHI010000148.1, read on the forward strand.
CCTCTACATCGGCGGGATGGGCGCGCGGGGCACGAACTTTCATTTCAACGTGATCGCGCGCATGGGTTTCGAGGAGGCCGCCGTCGAGGTCCAACGGCTCTACCTCGATGGACAGCGCCAAGCTGCGGCTGCAGCGGTGCCGACCGCCCTCGTCGAGCGCCTCAACCTGGTCGGTCCGCCGGCGAAGATCCGCGAGGACCTCACCGAGTGGAAGCGCTCGCCGGTGACCACGCTCCTGGTGCGAGCCGACCCGCAGAGCGTCAGGGTCGTCCCCGACCTGATCAGCTGAGCCCGTTCGCTCA
>JANWHI010000149.1 GCA_025450495.1 Candidatus Dormiibacter sp.
CTCTTCATGGTCCTGCAGCAGTACCACCTGGTCGGCTGGGGGTCGTTGAAGGTGCCGGCGTGGTTCCCGGGCGCAACCCGCGTCACCGCCCTGTCGTATCCGAAGCACACCCCCGCCGCCGCGAAGCCGGCCACCAAGGCGGCAGTCGTCTCGGATGGGAACGGCGCGGGTCCGGCGCGCAGGCGCGGCACCGCCGGTGCTGCCGCCAAGAAGAGCGCGGCCTCGGATGGGAGCAGCCCCGCGCCGACGCCAGTCGCCACCGGCGCGGTCAACGCGCCGCCGGCGCGCATCCCCAAGAGACGCAACAACAAACGACGTCGCTAGCGCGCCCGCGGTGCGACCCGGCGAGGAGACAGACGTGAACGAAACAGAGGAAGGGGCTGCGGGTCTCGCCCCGGTGCAGTCCCAGGCTGTCGAGGGCACGGGGAGCACCGTCGAGGAGGCCACCGCCAACGCGTTGAGAGCGCTCGGCGCCGGTCGCGACGAGGTCGTCGTGGAGGTGCTCTCCCGTGGAGGCACCCGTCCGATCCCGGGCGAGTACCTGACCTCGAGCCAGGCCAGGGTCCGGGTCGGCCGCATCGATGAGCACACCGCACGCGGCCGCGAGCTGTTGGCGGCGCTTCTCGAGCAGATGGAGATCCCGGCGCGGGTGTCGGTGCGGCGGGGGACGAGCCCTCGGGCCGGCGAGACCGAGGCCCCGATGATCCTCGAGGTGTCAGGTGACGATCTCGGGCTGCTGATCGGCTGGCGCGGCGAGACCCTGCGCGCCCTGCAGACCACAGTCAACCTGATGATGGGAGAGGACGAGGCAGCAGCCCCCAACCGGCGGCTCATCCTCGACGTCGAGCGCTACCGCGCCCGCCGCGAGGAGCAGGTGCGCGAGCTCGCCCAACGGCTCGCCGACAGGGTCAAGGCAAGCGGCGAGCGGTACACGCTCGACCCCATGCACGCCTACGAGCGACGCATCATCCACCTCACGCTGCAGGACGACCCCGGCGTGCGCACCGAGAGCAGCGGCTACGAGCCCGCCCGCCGCGTCGTCATCCATCCCACCGGCCCGGCACAGGGTGGACCACCGCCATCCCGTCCGGACCGAGGTCGCGGGCGCTGGTAGGCGCGAAGGGGGAACAGGTCCCCCCCTCGCGCACATGAAGTCGTCCGTGCCAACGATTGCCGTGACGGCTGCCGACCGCGGCCACGTTCGGACGGTCCTGGACGGTGGTGTGCGCCTGCTCGCGGCGCCGATGCGCGAGCGCGCCTCGGTCAGCGTCGCCTTCATGTTCGGGACCGGGTCGCGGGTCGAGACGCCCGCTGAGTGCGGCCTGGCGCATTTCATCGAGCACCTGGTTTTCAAGGGAGGCGACCGCTACCCCACGGCGCGGCTGATCAGCCAGGCTGTGGAGGGGGTTGGCGGCGTGCTCAACGCCTCCACCGACCGCGAGGCCACCGTCTTCTGGGTCAAGGTCCCCGCGGACCGTCTCGCGGTGGGGATCGACGTCCTCGGCGACATGCTCTTCTCGCCACGTCTGCTCGACGACGACGTCGAGCGCGAACGGCAGGTGGTCATCGAAGAGCTGCGCATGTACGAGGACAGCCCGCAGGACCACGTGCAGACCCTGTTCGACGCGGTGATGTGGCCCAACCACCCGCTCGGCTGGGACGTCGCCGGCACCGAATCCACGGTGCGCAGCTTCACGGCGGCGGACTGCCGGCGGCACCTCGACCGCCACTACCGTCGCGATGACCTGGTGATCGCGGTCGCCGGCGCGCTGGAGCCCGAGCACGTCACCGAGCTGGTCGACGCCTCCCTGCAGCGCTGGGGCCAGGCAGCCGGCACCGCCATGGACGCTCCGCCGGCCACCCCACCGGGGGGCACGCCGTTGAGCCTGCTCGACCGGCGCACCGGGCAGGCGAACATCATCCTCGGGGCTCGGGCACCGTCCTATCGCGATGAGCGCCGCTTCACCGCCGACCTCCTCAACGTCATCCTCGGCGAGGGCATGTCGAGCCGCCTCTTCCTCGAGCTTCGTGAGGAACGGGGTCTCGCCTACGACGTGCACTCATTCCTGAGCCGAGTCGTGGACAGCGGCGCGCTCGGGGTGTCGCTCGGTTGCGAGCCCAAGCGTGCCATCGTCGCCATGCGCGCCGCCGTGGCGGAGCTCCGCCGGCTCGCCGAGGAGCTCGTCCCCGACGCTGAGCTGGCGCGGGCCAAGGAGTACGCGCGCGGCCGGCTCGAGGTGCAGCTGGAGAGCACCTCGGCGCTGTGCAACCACCTCGGCCAGCAGGAGCTGCTCACCGGGGAGATCCTCTCCGCCGCCGACATCACTGAGCGACTCCTCGCGGTGCAGGCAGATGAGCTGCGCACGCTCGCCGCCGAGATCCTCGCCGGCGGCCTGCGGGCAGCGGTCATCGGACCGTTCCGCAAACAGGAGCCGTTTCTCGAGGTGCTCAGCGCCTGAGCGAGACAGCCGCGGCGCTGTGGCCGCGTTCGGATATGGTGGCCGGCGCGCGCCCACCATCCTGAGAGAGTTCGCCATGCAGTCGGAACGCACCCTCGTCCTCGTCAAACCCGACGCCGTGCAACGCGGAGTGATGGGCGAGATCGTCAGCCGCCTCGAACGCCGCGGCCTCCACCCGGTGGCTATCAAGCTCATGCGGGTCACCACCGACCTCGCCGAGCGCCACTACGACGAGCACCGCGACAAGCCGTTCTTCGGCGGGCTGGTGGAGTTCATCACCTCGTCGCCGGTGCTGGCGATGGTCTGGGAGGGCCCCGGCGCCGTGGCCATGGTGCGCGCGATGATGGGCGCCACCAACCCGGCCAGCTCAGCGCCGGGAACGATTCGCGGTGACCTCGCCGTCAGCCTGGCCATGAACGTGGTCCACGGCAGCGATTCCCCAGAGAACGCCACGCGCGAGGTGGCCATCTTCTTCACCGACGAGGAGCTGCTCGACTGGGAGAACAGCAACGCGCAGTGGGTGGTCTCCGAGGACTAGCCGGAGGGCGCCACCGTGGCGGCGCGGCGGGCTCGCCGCCGCCGCCGAAGCGAGAGCAGGCCCGCGATCGGCAACGCCACCACCACCGATGGGACAACCGGCGTGTCGAGCAGGCTGGTGGCATCGGGGACCAGCGTGGGTCCCGCACCCAGGCCGAAGTGCGCAAACGGCAGCACCCGGATGAACGCCTTGGCAAGGATGTTCTTGCGGGGGACCAGGCCGAACATCCGTGAATCGCTGGAGAAGTTGCGGTTGTCGCCCATCACGAAGTAGTCGCCGGTGGGGATGGTGAGCGGCGTGGCGACGGCCGACGCCGTGCCGTTCGGCTGGCAGCAGAAGTTCATCGTGTCCCACTTCTGGGGGAGATACGGCTCGTTCAGTGTCTGCCACGGCCCCTTGCCCCCGGGCTTGATCATCACCGCGGTGGGATTGCGACTGCCGTCGATCTCGAGCGCGTCGCCGGGAAGCCCGATCACCCGCTTGATGAAGTCCTTGGTGGGATCGCTCGGCGGGATGAGCACGACGATGTCGCCGCGCGCGGGGTTACCGAAGTAGTACGAGATCTTGCTGGCCAGCAGAAGGTCGTTGTTCTGCAAGGTGTTGACCATGCTGTCGCCGTCGACACGCACCGTCTGCAGAGCGCTCCAGATGGCGACGTAGAGCACCAGCGCGATGATCAGCACCTCGAGAACGTCGCGCACCAGGCCGTGGTGACGGCGGCGCGACAGCGGGACCTCAGGACGGCGCGGCCTGTCGAGGTCGTCAAGGGGATCAGGCTGCACGCGGCGTGATTATACGGGGCGCCGGACGCTGCCAAAGTCGCGGAGCAGCGACGTTCTGGCCGGCGGCGGAGTCTGTGCTGCCCTTCCCTGTCTGCCGGCGGCGCGGCCTTGATGGCAGAGCGCCGCTGCGTTTCGGCGGCCGGAGCGGCCGGGTTCGCGCACCGGCGACGTGGCCCGGTGAAGCGCTGCCACAATGGGGTTGTGGCCCCGATGGGCCGTGTCGCGTCAAGCCACCATGCGAGGGGACACCATGGCACTGCTGACCAAGACGCCCTACAAGGCGCGGGAGTTCGATCTCTCAGGCCTGGTGGGCATATCCGACAAGACGATGGAGACCCACTTCGGACTTTATGCCGGTTATGTCAAGAACACCAACATGCTCAACGAGCAGCTCGTGGAGCTCACCCAGGGTGGCAAGGTGGGCACGCCCGCGTACGCGGAGATGACCCGCCGCCTGGGCTTCGAGTACAACGGCATGGTGCTGCACGAGTGGTACTTCGGCAACATGACCAAGACCGCCAGCGGTGGTGAGATCTCCAGCTCCTCTGAGCTGGGTCGTGCCCTCGGCGAGTCCTTCGGCGACCTCGAGACCTGGCGCAAGGACTTTGTCGGGGTCGGCGGCATGCGGGGTGTGGGCTGGGCGGTGACCTACCTGGACCCGGCGACCGGCCGGCTCAGCAACCACTGGATCACGCTCCACGAAGACGGCAACATCTCGGGTTTCCGGCCGATCATCGTCATGGACGTGTGGGAGCATGCCTTCCTGCTCGACTACAAGCCCGCGGAACGTCCCAAGTACATCGAGTCGTTCCTGGCCAACCTCGACGTCAGCGCAGCCGAAGCGCGCCTCGGTGGCGCCGAGCGGCCGATCGGCTGACGCTGCTTGGTCAGAGGTCGGGGCCGCCGACGCGGCAGTAGAGCGCGTCGAGATCCTCGTCGCCGTGGAAGGTGACGACGACGCGCCCGCCGCCGCCGCGCCGCCGCTCGAGGTCCACCGGGAGGCCCAGCCGTGTCTCGAATCCACGCCGCAGAGCCTCGTCGTCGACGCTCAGCGAGTGGGGCGCGACACGCTCGATAGCGCGGGGTCCCGGGCGGGCCGCATGCACCGCGCGCTCGGTCTGCCGCACCGACCACCCGTTGGCCGCGATCCGCACCGCCATCTGCTCCTGCTCGGCCTCCCCGCCAAGGCCGAGCAGCGCCTTGGCGTGGCCGGCCGTGATCTCGCCGCCGGCCACGGCGCGCTGGACCTCGGCGGGGAGGGTGAGCAGCCGGATGGCGTTGGACACAGCGGGCCGGCTCCGGCCCAGGCGCATCGCGATGGCCTCGTGCGAAAGGCCGAACGTGTCGGCGAGCCGGGAGTACGCCGAGGC
>JANWHI010000150.1 GCA_025450495.1 Candidatus Dormiibacter sp.
ACGAGCACGGCTCCGCCACCCTTGACGAGCATGTCGACGAGGAAGCCGGAGCTGGATTCCTGGTGCTGCATCACCTTGTGCAGGCTCGACAGCGCCACGCCCGCCGGGATCAGGTACTCGCCGGCGGTGAGCAGTGGGCTCGCCACGGTGTCCCAGACGTGCAGGGTGTCGCGGCTCGGATCAACCTGGATGTCGGCGAAGAGGTGGGCGAGCAGGGTGGCCACGAGGAGCATCGGACGTCCCTCCCTGGTTGTCGGGCGGTGCACTCAGGTGGCCACTGTCTGCGCTGACCCCGGACACACACGGGACAACGATGTCCGCGCCTTGTCCTCAGGAGCGACACACCGTGAACGGGGTGACGGACGTGATCGTCAGGGAGTTGCGGCTGCGCCGGTTCACTGACGTGGGGCCGGCGCAGCCTGCGTCGCTCCCCGACGCGGACGCGAATGCGCCGACGGCAAAGGATGATTCGCGGACGCTCATCGCTCTGTCGGCGCGACATTCCCGCCGGCGTGAGGTCGACGAGCAGCGACTCTGACCGTCACTGTCCCCCGTCCGTCCGCCACCGCTCGATAGCGTGCCATCCATGCCGTCGATCACCTCACCCGGAGTCGCGAGTCGGTGTTGATCATCGCCACACCGCTGCGCGTCGACATGCACCTGGTGCTCGATGCCTGCGGCATCTTCGGCGTCGGGTTGAGCAGCGTCTGCGGCTTCCTCACCGGGGCGGGTGACTGGTTCAGCCAGACGCTCGAGGTCATCCAGAACCCGTTCAAGTGGCTGTACCACCACACGCTCGGGGCACCGATTCCGCAGCGCGCCGGCGACCCCGGCTGGGATGCGTGCCAGGCGGATTGGAGCCAGCCATCGTGTCCCAAGCTCATCGACGAGCTGAAGCCCGGCAACCTCACGCTGTCGGGCACCTGGCCGCGCCTGTACAGCTCGCTGTCGGTATCGGGCGTCTTCATCGCCGCCACGTGCTGCGTGGTCCGGGTCGTGCGTGGGGTGTTCGACGAGCGTGCGGTGGGAGCGCACGTCGTCATCGACAACGTCGTCCGCCTGGTGGTGGCGACGGGAGTGCTCGTGGTGCCGTCACCGGACAACTCGCTGCTGCTCAACGCCATGCGGCTGAGTGCCGCCGCGTCGGGTCGCATCGCCGAGTCCGCCGCTGCCGCGGTCTCCTCAGCCTTCACCGCCAACCTCGACCTCGGCACGGTGGTGGGCAACATCGCGGCCACCGGTTTCGGGGTCGCCGGCATCGGCGACTTCCTGGTGGCGATCCCAATCCTGCTGGTCGCCGCGGCCTTCGTCTACGTGCTCGCGCTGTACCTGCTGCGCGTCATCCAGCTCGTCTTCGCGGTGGCGACGGCACCGCTCTTCGTGGCCCTTGCCGTATACGACCACCGCAACCGCTTCCTGCAGTGGTGGCTCGACCTCTTCGCCTCGGCGATGTTGCTGCCCGTCATCCTGGCGATCTTCGGATCGCTGACGGCGGGCATCGCGCTCTTCCTCCTCAATGGCAACCAGGACCTGGTGTCGCCGGGTGGTGCCGCCGAGGCCGTGACCCGTACCCTGCTGGCCTGCTTCGCGGTGCTCGGCGGTGTCTGGATGACGGGCAAAGCGGTCCATGGCCTGGCCTGGCGGGGCTTCAGCCACGGCGGGGTCACCGGCGCGGCGACGGCACTGTCGACCTCGATCATGGCGCTGCCCAACGCCGCCGGCGATGTCGCCGCGCTGATGAGGATGGGCGGCCGCCCACCGCGCCCGGGGGGCCTGCTCGAGATGCTCGGGCGCCCGGGTATGCGCCGTGGCGCCGCCCAGGGTCCCATGCACGAACCGGAGACGGGGTCGATCGTGGCGGCCGCCGCCGCCGGGCACGCTGCGGCCATGTTCGGTGAGAGCCCCGAGGTCGACGCTGCCATCCACGCAGCGGCGGAAGCCGACTTCAGCCGTCACGGAACGGCGGCCGGGGTCCTCCGACAGCCGGCGCTACGAGCCGCCTTCAACCAGGCGGTCGGCGGCTGCGTCGGTCGCTTCGCCACCACTGATGAGGGCAGGGTCGTGGTGGCCGAGGCGACGGCTCATCTCGATGCGGCGGCCCCGGACCCCGCGGTCAGGGTTGCCGAATACACCAGGGCGCTGGCGGAGGACCCGCGCACCGGGAACGCCGTCGCCGGGGCGGCACTGGCCAGTCTCCTCCACAATCAGTCGCCGGATCTGGTGCCGATCCTGCGCCGCCGTGCGGGGCGCCCGGCGTGAGCGCCGCACGCGGGGCCATCCGTGTTCCCCTCGCCGTCGACGCGCAGTTCCGGCTCGCCGTGGGCCCGATGCTGCTCCCGGTCCGTTCGCTGGTGCTGGTGGCCCTGGCGGGGCCGGCGGCCTACGGGCTTCTCGCCCTCGGCCTCCCCGGCCTGTGGGGCCCCGCTTGCGCCGGCCTCGCGCTCGCCGTTGTCGCTTCGCTCGGGCTGCCGGAGCGGCAGGGCGTGTGGATCGGCACGCACGTCGCCTATCGCCACGCCTGGCGGGTCATGCCGTCGACGGTGGCTCGTGGGCGCGCATCACGCGCTCGCGTCCGCAACGTGCACGGCGCGGTGCACGTCACCGGTGAGCGTTCTTGTGAGCGCCCGCCCATGTGGGTCCCGCGCCGCCTGCGCACCTTCCACGTCGTGCCGGAGACGTCCACCGATGCACCCGGGATCCTGCGCCTCCAACCGGGTGGCGACCGCGCGGTGCTCATGCTCGACGGTCCCGCCCTCAGCGTCGCCGGCGACGGCTACCTCGAGTGGTGCCGCGCCGCGCTCCGATGGATCGGCGCTCTCGACTGTCCAGCGCAGTTCATCACCTTGATGACCCACCACGACGCATCGCGTGTCGGCGAGGCGTTCGACCGCCGCGCCGCCGCGTGGCCGAGGACACCGCTGTACGAGCTCGAGCGGGGTCTGGCCGGCACACTCGCGGAGGCCACGCTCGAGCTGCGCCATTACGTGGTCCTGGCACCGGGGACAGCGGGCGCCGATGGGATCCCGCACCGAGCGACTCCGTGGCGCGCGGGCGACGCGCGTGACACCACGCACGACCAGGCTGATCGCGTCCTCCAGTCCGCGCTGCGGATGGCGCCCGGGTTCGCCATCGACGTACGCGCAGCCGACCGCGACGACATCGCCTCTCTGCTCGCGCACACCGCCCTGGGCAGCTCCCGGGCGATGGTGGGAGAGGACGTGCTGCGCATCGGCGACCGCCACCATGTCGTCCTGACGACGACCCAGCTGCCCACGGTCATCGAGGCCGGCGCCGTCGTCGACGCCATGACCCGCGCTCACGCTTTCGGCGCCGCCAGCCTGTACGTGCTGCCGGTCAGCGTCGGCGTCGCCCAGAGATACCTCCACCGGCGCTCGTCGATGCTCGACTACGCACGACGCCGTGGGGCCGACCCGATCGAGGCGCAGGTGGCCCTGCAGGAGACCACCGACGTGGTGGCCGCCCTTGCCCAACGTGACATCGTCCCGTGTCGCGTTGCGCTCACCGTCTGCGTCGCGCACCGTGAGCGCGCCGCCGCCTTCGAGGCAGCCGAGCGACTCGGTGCAACACTCGCGGCGCACGGCTTCCACACCACGGAGGTGAGCGGACCGGGCCTGCTGCCGGCACTGGCGCTGTCCCCCGGTTGCGCACCGCTGGCACGCAGCCTGGTCCTGACCTCCGACTCCGTGGCCGCGCGGATGCTGCCCTGCCTGGGCACGCCGTTCGCGGACGTGTCGGCACCGCTCGTGGGAATCAACACGCTCAATGGAACACCGGCCCACTTCTCCATCTGGAGCCAGCCCAACCACAACCTGGTCATCGTCGGGAGCTCGGGCGCGGGCAAGTCGGTGGCGGCCAAGACCTTGCTGATCCGTCACGTCATGGAAGGCGTTGCCGCAGTGGTCATCGACCCCGACTCGGAGTACGGATCGGTGATGAAGGCGGTCGGCGGACGGTATCTGGACCTCGGCAGTGAGGCGCTCAACTGCCTCGGCGTCGCCTCGCAGGCGTCACCGGACACGTCGGCGGGCCTGGTGCTGCCAATCCTCTCGGTCATGGCCGGTGACGACCGTGGCGTCCGCGAAGGACGGCCGATTCGCCGCCTCCCCGACGAGGACCAGGGCTGGCTGCACGGCGAGCTCGTCGACTTCTTCGCCGCGCGCCAGCGCGTCGACGCTCCGCCTGCGCTGATGCATGACGCCGTCGACTTCCTCCAGCACACGTCGCTGGTGCGCGCTCTGACCGACCGCGAGCGCGATCGCTGTCGCGTGATCACGGCGCGGCTGCGCCGCTTCACGCAGGGGCCCCGGGCAGCGGTGTTCGACAGGCCGTCGACGTTCACCGTCGACGACGGTGCCGTCGCTATCGGGCTCAAGTCGTTCGCCATGAACTACGGCGCCGACCTGACGCCCGCGCTGGCGGTGCTGCTGACCGCGATCCTCGCCGCGCTGGAGAAGCGGCGCGGCCGGATGATCGTGGTCGTCGACGAGGCACACCGCATCACCTCCGATCCCGACGCGGGCGAGGTCCTCGGTCAGCTGGTCCGCCAGGCTCGCAAGCACGGCGCCGGTGTGTGGATGCTCTCGCAGCGCGTCGAGGACTTCGTGCGCACCGACCTCGGCCGCACCCTGGCGGCAACGTCGGCGTCGCAGCTGGTCCTCGGCACCGAGGAGGCGGTGCTCGGCGACGTCCGCGAGGTGTTCAAGCTCCGCGCCGAGGAGCTCGCCGCGATCTGCCCGTCGAGCCCGGGCCGGGGAGTGCTGCTGGCAGGAGCGGAGCGTGCGGTGGTGGACGTCGTGCCCGGGCCGGCGATCCTCGCGCTCGCCGACACGCGCGCGATGCCGTCCTCGCTGACCGCTCGCGTGGCCTAGGTCGCCTCGATGTCGGTGCCGATCGTGGCCACCCGCCTGCTCGCAGCGCGGAACGTCCGCAGGCTGCTCGGGTGTGGCTGCCTGGCCGCGATCGCCGTCGTCGCGCTGCCGCTCTTCATGGTCTTCTCGCTGATGAGTGGGCTCATCTCGGGTGTCACCGGTGGAGCGGCCGGCGGCAGCCAGGCCGACGAGTTCACCGTCGGGGGTGCCGCCCTCGTCGTCGGCAGCGGCGAGCCACTGCAACCGCGAACCTTCGCCGTGAGCCAGGGATTCGGTTGCACGGGCGTGGCAGTCGAGCCGTCACCGCCGCCTCCCTATGCCTGTCCGCCCGACGCGGCTCACCCCACCTATCTGCGCTTCCACACGGGAATCGACCTCGCGGCCGCCTCGGGCACCCCGGTGTTCGCTGTTGCCGCAGGCGTTGCCCACGTCGTGCAATCGGCCACCGGCTTCGGTCTGCATGTGCTGCTGACGCCGCCGCTGAGCACCGGCAGGCCGGTCACCTACCTGTACGGCCATCTCAGCGATGTCTCCGTCGCCGACGGCGTCGCGGTTGCTGCCGGTCAGCCGCTGGGATCGGTGGGCAGCACCGGCAACAGCACCGGTCCGCACCTTCATTTCGAGGTCGACGTCGGCGGGGTCCCGGTGAACCCGTGTTCGATCTTCCCGGCGGGATACCTCGAGCCCGCCGGGGTAGCGGCCGCCGGCTGCCTGGCCTGGGCGATGTAGACAACCCGGTGGTGCCCTCAGCCGGCAGCGGGCGGGTGCTGCCCAGCGCCACCCACCAGAATTGTTTCGCCTGCCGACGGCGGCCGGGCCGCGGCAGCGCACCGCCGACTCCGGCCCTGCCGGTGGCGTACGGCCGGCGACCCGTTCTAAGGTGCGCACCGTGAAGGCAAGCGGCACCCCCACGACGTCGTCCTTCGCCTGGACGCCAACCTCCGGACAGGTGCAGAGCAGCCGGCTCCGGTCGTTCATGACCCAGCTCGGGGTCGACACGGTCGAAGATCTCAACGACCTGGCTCGACGCGACCCGGAGCATTTCTGGGCCGCGACCATCGACGACATCGGCATCGGCTGGCGCCAGCGACCCAACCGGATGCGCGACATATCCGAGGGCCTGCCGTTCACCCGGTGGTGGACCGGGGGACGGCTCAACCTCGCCACCAACGCGGTGGATCGCTGGGCGGAGGCGACACCCGGGCGCGAGGCTGTCGCCTGGGAGGGCGACGACGGCGCCGTGCGCAGCTGGACCTATCTCGAGCTCGCCGCGCAGACCGCTCGATGCGCGAATGCGCTGCGTGACCTCGGGGTGGGCCGCGGCGACGTGGTCGGCCTCTGCCTGCCGATGATCCCCGAGACGGTCGCCACCTTCCTGGCGTGCTCGACGGTTGGCGCCATCGTGGCGCCGCTGTTCAGTGGCTACGGCGCCGGGGCGATCGTTGCCCGACTGCGGGACTGCGAGGCCAAGGTCCTCGTCGTCGCCGATGGCTTCCCGCGCAGGGGGTCACCGGTGCCGATGAAGCGCATCGCCGACGAGGTCGCCGATCAGACACCGTCGTTGCAACACGTGATCGTGGTTCGCAGGCTCGGCAACCTCGATGTCGCCATGCAACGCCCGCGCGACGTCTGGTACGACGAGGTGACGGCCGCACAGCCGCCGGCTGCAGAGACGCACGACAGCGACGCCGACGATCCCTTCATGCTGATCTACACCAGTGGAACCACGGGCCGCCCCAAGGGCACCGTCCACGTGCAGGGCGGATTCCCCGTCAAGTCGACCCAGGACATGGCGCACTGCTTCGACGTCGGTCCTGCGGACCGCCTCCTGTGGTTCACCGACATCGGCTGGATGATGGGACCGTGGGCGATCTGTGGCGCACTCACCATCGGGGCGACGCTGGTGCTCTTCGAGGGGGTGCCCGACCATCCGTGGCCGGGTCGCCTCTGGTCGGTGGTCGAGCGCCATGGAGTCACTGTCCTCGGTGTCGCGCCCACCGTGGTGCGCGCGCTGATGCGCCATGGTGACGAGCCCGTCGGCGCGCACGACCTGTCATCCCTGCGCGTCCTCGGCTCCAGCGGTGAGCCCTGGAACGTCGACCCCTGGCTGTGGTTCCTCGAGAAGGTGGGCCAGGGTCGCTGCCCGATCATCAACTACAGCGGGGGCACCGAGGTGAGCGGCGGCATCCTCGGGGGCAACATGCTGACGCCGCTCAACCCGTGCGCTTTCGCGGGGCCATGCCCGGGCATGGACGCCGACGTTCTTGACGACAATGGCAACAGCGTGCGTGGCCAGGTTGGCGAGCTGGTGGTGCGGTCGCCGTGGCCGGGGATGACCAGGGGCTTCTGGCACGACCGCGAGCGCTACCTGGAAACCTACTGGTCGCGCTGGCCGGACATCTGGGTCCACGGCGACTGGGCGGAGATCGCCGACGACGGCCTCTGGTACATCCGCGGCCGCAGCGACGACACCATCAAGGTGGCCGGCAAAAGGCTCGGGCCGGCCGAGGTCGAATCGGCGCTGGTCGCCCACCCCGCGGTGGCCGAGGCCGCCGCCATCGGCGTACCGGATGCTGTCAAGGGCGAGGCGCTGTTGTGCTTCGTCGTCCTGCAGTCCGGCATCGCGGACACCCAGGCGTTGCGTGGCGAGCTCTCCGACTGCGTGACCGCGGAGTTGGGCAAGGCGCTGAAGCCCAGTGCGGTGCTGGCCGTGTCGGAGCTGCCCAAGACACGCAACGCCAAGGTGCTTCGCCGCATCGTGCGCGCTGTGTATCTCGGCGGCGATCCCGGTGACACGTCGTCCCTGGAGAACCACACCGCGCTGGCTGCGATCGAATCGGTGCGCGCGACCGCCCGCTGACGTACGGCCACCGGACAAAGCGACTCCATGCGCGCCAGACACGGCGCACTTTCCCAACGGGTGCCGTGAGTGGTGGCAGGATCGGCGGCTTTCTCCACGTCGCCGGCATCGCCAGCGGCTTCACGAGGTTCGTTGCCATGGGCGCAACCGTCCGTCTCGCCGGCAGTGCACGGCTCCACCCGACCGACGCCACCATTGTCACAACACGCCCGCTCACCGCCGGCGAGCTTGCCGCGCCCGCGGCGATGACCCTGCACCTCCGTGAGAATCCGCGCATCGAGAGCGTGGGCGTCCGGCTGGCGCGTCAGCAGGCCACGCCGGTGCAGCTGCGTCGCTACATCGGTGCCGGCGAGCTCACCGAAGTTCATGGCGCGCACTCCGATGACGTCGCCGCGGTGAGCAGGTGGGCCGCCGCCGCCGGGCTGCGCGTTCGCCGCCTCGATCGCGCCACCAACACGCTCGATGTCAGCGGCTCGGTCGGGGCGCTGGCGCGCGCCTTCTCAGTCAGCGTCGAGCGCTGGGTCGAGCGCGAGATACGCACCGGCACAGTCCGCGTCTACCGCGACCACCGTGAGGAGTTGAGCGTGCCCCGCGAGCTGGATGGGATCGTGAAGTCCGCTCTCGGCCTGAGCAGCCGGCCGGTCGCCCGCCCACGGCTGGAGGTGCTGCCGCGGGGCGTGGCGGCGCCGTACAGCTACACGCCGGAGCAGCTTGCGGAGATCTACGATTTCCCGGTGCTGCGCGACGGCGGTGCGAACACGCGGATCCTCGTTGGCATTGCCGAGCTCGGCGGTGCGGTGCATCGAGCCGACCTGGCCGCGTTCACCGCCGTCAACCCGAGGCTGCGCATCATCGAAGAGGCGGTGCAGGGTTGGGGACCACTGTCCGACCCCTTCGGTCCCGACACCGAGGTGGCGCTCGACTGGCAGGTGATTGCCGGGGTGCTGGCGCGTTGCGCACCGCACGCCGACGTGCAGATCGTCATCAAGTACGGGCCCAACACCGACCGCGGGTTCACTAACCTCGAGGCTGCGTTTGCCACCGACGGTCGCGACTACGCCGCCGTGTCGACCAGCTGGGGCGCACCCGAAGACCGCTGGACACCCGCCGCGATGGACGCGATGGACCGCGCCTTTCAGCTCGGTGCCGTTCGCGGCATGGTTCACAGTGTCGCGGCCGGTGACAACGGCTCCACCGACGCGCGCCAGGACGGACGCCAGCACGCCGACCACCCGGCCTCGGCGCCGAATGCGGTCGGCTGCGGCGGCACGCGACTGTTCGCCGATGGTGGCCAGCGCATCCACGAGGAGGCCTGGAACGAGCTGCGCGTTGGTCAGGGAGCCACCGGTGGAGGAGTCAGCGCCCATTTCGCGACCCCCCGGTATCAACTGGCCGCGGGCATCCGTCCGGTTGGCGTCGACAGCGGAGTCGCCGGGCGTGGGGTGCCCGATGTCGCCGGCAACGCGGATCCGCTCACGGGGTACGTCATCCATCATCGCGGCGTCGACACGGTGGTCGGCGGGACCTCTGCTGTGGCGCCGCTCTGGACCGCGCTCTTCGCCCTGATCTCGGCGTCGAACGATCATCGCTTGGGCAACGTTCTCCCGGACCTGTACGCAGCCAGGGACAGGGCGTTCACGGACATCAGCACTGGCGACAACGGCGCCTACCCGGCGCACCTCGGCTGGGACGCGGCGACGGGTCTCGGGGTCCCGTTGGGACGCGCCCTCGGAGCCAGGCTCTCGTTGCCGGCGTTGCAGCGCGTGCGCGCCACCCACCATCGCGTGCCGGCGGGCCACGAGTTGGCCTGACGCGGCTGGCGGATCCGCGCCCACTGGTAGTCTGGGATCGTGGACGACGGCCAGACATCCACCATCGCAACGCCGCCGCGCGACAGCGTGGCAGCACACGTCAGGGTGGCGGAGGTCTCCGCTGAGCGATACGTCGAGGATCCTCCTGAGATCCCATGGCACATCACGCCGGTCGCCGGGGACATCGCGGTACAGCTGCGCACGACAGTGCGGCGCGTGGCTATCGGCGCGGGACTGGCCAGGAACAGCGAGCTGATGGAGCGCGTCCGCGAGCTCGAGGGTGTGCCCGCGGTCGTCACCAGTCCGGCCGGGGGTACGTTCATCGTCGGCGGTGACGCGTGGCTGGGCCTCTGCGCAATCGGTGTCCCATCGCCGGGTCAACCGTTGCCACTTGACTGGATGGTTCGTTCGCTGCACCACTGGTTCGATACCGCTCTCGCTCCGCTGGGTGTCAGCACGGAGGTCGGCCGGGTCGAGGGCGCATGGTGTCCCGGCTTCAGCGACATCGCC
>JANWHI010000151.1 GCA_025450495.1 Candidatus Dormiibacter sp.
ACCGGCGGGACGGCTCTACCACTGTGCCATGGAAGCGGACGGTCTGATCCAGGTGTTCGACGTCTGGGACTCTCAAGAGTCCTTCGACGCCTTCGGGGCGACGCTGGTCCCGATCATGACCGAGCTCGGGGCTGACCCCGGGCAGCCGCAGATCTCCCCCGTCCACAACCTCATCAACGGCTGAGGACGCCGGTCTCGCGCTTCGCCTGATCCACGTCCCGGAGTCAGCCGGCGTCGAGCACCTGGGTGTCGAGCAGGTGGCCCAGCTTGGTTCGCTTGGCCTCCAGGTAGCGGCGGTTGTGGGCTGTCGATGGGACCAGCAGCGGCACCTGGTCGACAACCTCGAGGCCGTAGCCTGAGAGCCCGTAGTACTTACGGGGGTTGTTGGTGAGCACGCGGATCCTCTGCACGCCGAGGTCGGCGAGGATCTGCTGGCCGATGCCGTAGTCGCGCTTGTCGATGGGCAGCCCGAGGTGTTGGTTGGCCTCGACGGTGTCGAGGCCGCGGTCCTGGAGCGCGTAGGCGCGGAGCTTGTCCATCAGGCCGATGCCCCTCCCCTCCTGGCGCAGGTACACGAGGACGCCGCGACCCGCCTCGCCGATGATGGTCATGGCGCGCTCCAGCTGGGCGCGGCAGTCGCATCGCTGCGACCCGAAGACGTCGCCGGTGAGGCATTCGCTGTGGACTCGCACCATCACCGGATCCCCGTCGGCGACCTCGCCCCAGCAGAGCGCCACGTGGGTGGCCCCGGTGATCACGTCCTCGTAGGCGTGGATGGTGACCACTCCGTCGTCGATCGGCAGCGACGTGGTGGCGCCGCGCACCACCAGGCGCTCGCTGCGGCGGCGGTAGGCGATGAGGTCGCTGATGGCGACGATGTTGACGTTGTGCTCGGCCGCGAAGCCGTCGAGGTCGGCGCGGCGGGCCATGGTGCCGTCCTCGCGCATGATCTCGCAGATCACACCGGCGGGGAAGCGACCGGCCGCCTTGCAGAGGTCGACGATCGCCTCCGTCTGGCCGGCGCGCTCGAGCACCCCTCCCGTCGCGGCGCGCAGCGGAAAGGTGTGCCCCGGTTTGGCGAAATCGACGGGACGCGCGTGCTCGTCGCAGAGCAGCCGGATCGTCGTGGCGCGGTCGAAGGCGGAGATCCCCGTGGTCACGCCACGACCGACGGCGTCGACGCTGACCGTGAACGCGGTGCCGAACTGTGATGTGTTGTTGTCAACCATGGCTGAAAGACCGAGTTCGTCCAGCCGCCATCCCTCGCACGCCACGCACACCAAGCCGCGGGCATGGGTGGCCATGAAGTTGACCGCTTCGGGCGTGACCCGGTCGGCGGCGATGGCGAGGTCGCCCTCGTTCTCGCGGTCCTCGTCGTCGACGATGATCACGAAGCGGCCCTCGCCGATGTCCTCGACGGCCTGCTCGGGGCTGCACAACGACACGTCAGGCCTCCGCGGTGAGCACGACCGACCGCGCCGTGCGCAGCTGCGCGGCGATGCCGCGCTGCACGTACTTTGCCACCAGGTCGGCCTCGAGATTCACAGCGGTCCCAGCGGCCCAGGAACCGGCCGTGGTGCGCTCGCGCGTGTACGGGATCAGCGAGACGGTGAAGTCGGCGTCGCCGACGTCGACGACCGTCAGGCTGATCCCGTCGATGGCGACACATCCCTTCTCGACGAGCAGCGGCAGCAGCTGCGAAGGGGGCACCACCGTCACCCACGTCGCGTTGCCGTCGGCGCGGGTGCCGGTCACCGTGCCGACGCCGTCGACGTGGCCGGTGACGAGGTGACCACCGACCCGCCCGTCGTGGCGCATCGCGGCCTCGAGGTTGACCGGGTGGCCAACAGCCAGCCCACCGAGCGTGGTTCGCGCCAGGGTCTCGGGCATGACGTCGGCGACGAACCCGCCGCTGATGAAATCGCTGACGGTCAGGCAGCAGCCGCTGACGGCGATGCTGTCGCCGCGGCGCGCGCCGCGAAGCACCTCGCCGCATTCGATCCGCACTCGCCCGGCGGCGAGGTCGATGCTGTCGAAGCGGCCGAGCTCCTCCACGATCCCGCTGAACATCTAGCGCACACAGTACCCGGTCACGATCAGATCGCCGCCCAATCGCTCCACATCGAGGTCGCGAAGCTCGAGAGCCTCATTGAGGTTGGCAACCCCCTGGCCGCCGAAGGCCCCCGGCGCCGCCGCGCCGCCGATCAGGCGCGGCGCCAGGATCGCAACCACCGCATCGATCGCACGCTGATCGAGCAGGCTGCCGAGCAGCTCCGCGCCGCCCTCAGCGAGCACGCTGATCACCTGGCGGCGGCCGAGCGTGCGCAGCAGCTCCTCGAGGTCGACGCGGCCGCCGGCGTCGGGGAGCACGAGCACCTCGGCTCCGACCCCCTCGAGGGCGGCGATGCTGTCGCGCGGGGCCGCTTGCGTGGTCGCGATGAGCACCTTGCCGCCGTCCGGCTGCAGGAGCCGAGCCGTGGTCGGGATTCGCAGCCGGCTGTCGGCGACCACCCGCAACGGTTGCCTGCCGTCCTGTTCGAGCCGGACCGTCAGCTGCGGGTCGTCGTCGACCACTGTCCCTGCCCCGACCAGGACGGCGTCGTGGCGACGCCGCAGCAGGTGGGCCAGCCGGCGTGACGGCTCTGAGCTGATCCAGCGCGATTCGCCGGTGCGGGTGGCGATCCGCCCATCGAGCGACGCGGCGAACTTGGCGGTCACGTACGGCAGCCCGGTGCGCATGTGCGTCAGGTAGAAGCGGTTGAGTCGCTCTGCCTGGGCGCCGCCGAGACCGACCTCGACGGGAACGCCGGCGGCCTCGAGCCCAGCCACGCCGCGGCCGGCGACGTCGGGGTTGGGGTCGAGCATCGCCACCACCACCCGCCGCGGCCCGGCGGCGATGACGGCATCGACGCAGGGCGGGGTGCGGCGGTGCACGGTGCAGGGCTCGAGGGTGACGAAGAGGTCGGCGCCACGTGCGGCCTCGCCCGCGGCTGCCAGGGCAAGAACCTCCGCGTGCGGCTCCCCCGCCCGTTGGTGGTGGCCGGTGGCCATGACCTCGCCGTCGCGCGCGACCACCGCCCCCACCATCGGGTTGGGGCTGGTGGCATGGTCGGCCAGCGCTGCCGCGGCCAGGGCGAGGTCCATGCAGGCCGCGTCGTCGTAGCGCATGACGGTTCTCAGAGTGCTCAGACAGCCGGGGCGCGCTGAGGTGGTGACAGCGTGCCGTCGGGGCGAAGCATCCGGCGCTGCTCCAGCTCGGCGCGCAGCTGGCCGCACGCCGCGTCGGTGTCGCCACCCCGGGTGTCCCGCACGGTGACGGCCGTGCCCTCGAGCTCGGCGAGGAAGGCGAGCTCGCCACGCCGGTTCGGCGGTCCCCAGGGGCTGCCCTCGACGTGGTTCATCGGGATCACGTTGACGTGGGCGTGGGCGATGCGGGCGAGCTCGGCCAGCCCGCGGGCCTGCTCGGGTGAGTCGTTGACACCGCCGATCAGGCACCACTCGAAGCTCAGCCGCCGGCCGGTGCGCCGCGCGTAGTCGGTGCCTGCGTCGACCAGGCTGGCGATGGGATGGGCGCGGTTGAGCGGCACCAGCCGATCGCGCAGCTCGTCGGTGGCGGCGTGCAGCGAGATGGCCAGGGTGCAGGCGATTCCCTCATCGGCGAGGCGGCGGATGGCAGGCACCACACCACTGGTCGAGACGGTGATCCGGCGGGCGCTGATCCCTGCCTGACCGGTGAGGACTCGCAGCGACGCCACCGTCGTGTCGTACGCGGCCAGCGGCTCGCCCATGCCCATGTAGACGACGTGGGTCACCGGGCCCAATCCGCGCCGGTGCAGGGCGGCGGCGGCAACGCGCACCTGGTCGACCACCTCGGCGGGGGTGCACGACCGGCGCAGGCCCATCCGCCCGGTGGCGCAGAACGGGCAGCCGACGGCGCAGCCCACCTGGGTGCTGACGCAGATCGTCGATCGCCGCCGCGAGCGCGGCCGGGCCGGCGTCTCCATCGCCACCGTCTCGACGGTCTGGCCGTCACCCAGCCGGCAGAGCAGCTTCACGGTCAGGCCGTCATCCGCCTCGCTCTCGGCGCCCACACTGACGGTTGAGAACTGCAGGTCGCCGGCCAGCGCGTCGCGCAGCGCCACCGGGAACTGACGGATGTCGTCGAGCTCGCTGATGAAGGGCTGCCAGGCGGCTCGACGCAGCTGCGCCACACGGAAGGGTGGCGCCCCGCGCGCCGCGATCAACTCCGCAAGGGCGGCGTCCGAGGCTGTGCTGAGAGCGATTGCCGACATCGCGTCCATGGTAGTGGCAGCTCGCCGGCCGCCAGCCGAGCGCGGTGCCAATCTCCGCTGCCTAGACTGCGGCGGTGCGTGACCTGGTCAGCAGCCTGCTCGGGGTGCCGGCAACCATCCTCATCGCTGCCGGGCTCGGCCTCGCGGGGGTGACCGTTGTCAGCAGGTTGAGGCGGCGCCGCGAGCCGCCGATCCGGTGGGTGCACCTGGCGCTTGGCGTCGCCATCTTCGCGGCCGGCGGCCTCGTCATGGTTCTCGACGTGGCCGTCGTCGGGGTGCGGTGAGCGTCCTCAGGTGCGGCCCAGGAGGTCGAGGAACTCGCCCCGGCACTTGGGGTCGTCCTGGAAGGCGCCGGTGAGCGCCGACGTCACCGTGCGGCTGTTCTGCTTCTCGACACCGCGCATCATCATGCAGAGGTGCGACGCCTCGATGACAACGGCGCTGCCGTAGGGATCGAGGGCATCGTCCAGCGCGGTGGCGATCTGCGTGGTCAGCCGCTCCTGCACCTGGAGGCGCCGGGCGAAGACCTCGACGATGCGCGGCACCTTGCTGAGCCCGAGGATGCGTCCGCGCGGCAGGTAGGCCACGTGGGCCCTTCCGAAGAAGGGCAGCAGGTGGTGCTCGCAGAGCGAATACACCTCGATGTCGCGGACCAGCACCATCTCCTCGTACGCCTCGGCGAACACGGCGCCGTTGATGACGTCGGCGACGTCGTGGTCGTACCCGCTGAGCAGGAAGCGGAGGCTGCGCGCCACCCGGTCGGGGGTATGCAGCAGGCCTTCGCGTTCGGTGTCCTCGCCGAGCTCGCGGATCAGCTTCTCGACGAGCCCCGCGACGGGATCGTCGCCGGCTTCGTCGCCAGGGGTGACGGGCTGGTCGCGCGGTGCGCGCATCGGCAGCGGCGTGGGCTCGGCCATCGCCCCACTATGCCACCCGGTGCCGCCCGCGGCGCTGGCAGACAGTGCGGCCCCGCGATCAGCGGTTGCTGTTGATGGGGATGTTGGTGCCCGACAGCGGGGCGGCTGCGTCGCTGAGCAGGAACTCGACGATCGCGGCCACGTCATCCGGGGTCATGCCGGCGCGCAGGTGCGGCGCCGCGCGTTGCAGCATCTTGGTGTCGACGGCCCCGGGGCTCAGGCAGACACAGCGCACCCCATGCTCGCGCCCCTCGAGCGCCACCGCCTCAGTCAGCGCGATGACGCCCGCCTTGGACACGTTGTACGACGCCAGCCCGGGGAACTTCTCCACGCCGGCGACGCCTGAGAGCGAAGCCATGTTGACGATGACGCCGCCGCCAGTCTC
>JANWHI010000152.1 GCA_025450495.1 Candidatus Dormiibacter sp.
CCCATCAGCATCACATTCGGTGAGGACTCGCCACCAGGCGTGGCTGGAGCAACCGGACTGATCATCGATTCGTCCGCCACCGTGCAGACACCATTCTCCGCCTCCGCAACAGCTCTGTCAGTGTTTGAGGGAACCACATTCTCGGGCAACGTTGGTTCGTTCACCGACAATCTCGGGGGCGATCCCAGCGGCGCGTACTCGATCATCATCAACTGGGGCGACGGCACGACTTCCGCAGGCGCCACCAGCAGCGCCGGAGGCAACACGTTCACCGTCAGCGGCTCGCACAAGTACACCGATGAAACCTCAGCCCCGCTGACAACGTCCTACACGATCAACGACTCCGACGGAACCGCAGCGAGCGCCAGCGGCACGGCTGCCGTCAGCGATGACGACACATTCAAGGGCACCGGCGCCACCTTGACGGTGGCACCGAACACGACCTTCTCCGGCACCGTTGCCACGTACACCGACCCCTACTGGGGGACGTACCCTGCGGCGCTGGCGGCGACCATCGACTGGGGCGATGGGACGATCGCCTCGGGCACCGTCAGCGGCTGCTGCGGCGCATTTGCGGTGAGCGGCTCGCACAGCTACTCGGCACTCGGCACCTACACCACCACCACAACACTAGGTGAGCTGAGCCTCGCGACGCGCGTGACCGCGACCGGCACCGTCAGCGTGGTCACCCCCATGACGCTCAGCGCCACATCCATCTCCGGTGCTGAAGGAACGCCGATATCCGGTGTGGTGGCAACGTTCTCTGACAACCTGGGTGCCGACCCCGCGGCGAACTACGCCGCAACCATCACCTGGGGTGACGGCACATCGAGCCCCGGCACCGTCGCCTCGGCGGGTGGCACGAACTACACAATCAGCGCCAGCCATGTCTACGGCGACGAAGGCTCGTACCCCCTGACCGTGGGCGTCACCGACACCGACGGATACCAGGCAAGCGGTGGCGCGACCGCGACCATCGCCGATGCACCAGTCTCAGACTCGTTCACCGGTCAATTCGGCATCAGCTTTGCCGCCGCCGGCGATCCGTTCCAAGGCGTCGTTGGACGCTTCGTGGACACCAACCAGAGTGCCCCGGCAGCGGCCATGACGGCGAGCATCAACTGGGGTGATGGCTCGGCAGCGTCGCCAGGCAGTGTGAGCCGGACTACATCCGGTGCGCAGCGCGTGCGCGGCTCACACACCTGTGCGCATCGGGGCGTCTACCTGGTGACGACCACACTGAGCCTCGGTTCGGCGTCGGCAGTCTCGCGCGACCTCATGCTCGTGTTCCGCGACTCGCCCCACGGCAACCGTGACTCGCACTCCTCCACGGCGCCTTCGGGCCGGCCTGCGGAGAGCCATGGTCCGCTGACCTGACATCGCCAGGGCATTCCTGGCGCCGACAGGGTGGGGGTGTCACCAGCCCGGGTCGGGCTCACCCCCGTGGGAGGACGGGGCGTGGGAATGGAGAGGACCAGCAAGCGATGGGGGCTGGCACTGATCCCGGCTGTGCTCTGCCTGGTGCTGCCGGCGACTCAGGTCCAGGCGGCGCGGCCGCATCGGGCTGCCTTTGTGGCGATCGACGACCCCGGGGCCGGCGACGACCCCGGCCAGGGAACCTTCCCGCAGTCGAACAACGACCACACGGTGGTCGGCTACTACGTGGACAGCGGTGGCCTGGTGGTCGGAGTCCGCTATGAGGGGCGACGGTTCACCAACATCATCGACCCGGCCGCGGACAACGCCACCGCCGGCCACGGAACCACGGCGGTGGCGATCTCCAAGCACGGCCGCGACGTGGTCGGCTACTACGCGGACACGACGGGCCTGTTCCACGGCTTCCTGCTCCACAGGGGGCGGTACACCACGCTCGACGTGCCCTTCACCGGGGCCACCGGGACCGTCGCCCAGGGCGTCGACGACGCGGGCCTGGTCAGCGGCGCGTACTGGGACTCGGGTGGGAACATCCACGGGTTCCTGCTCGGGCACGGCCGCTACCGGGCGGTCGACCATCCCGGCGCGACTGGAACGGCAATGCTCGCCATGAACAACCACGGCACCGTGGCCGCGGTGTGGGATGAGGGCCCGACCATCACGCACGGCTTCCTCTACCGCTCCGGCAAGGTGGTGGCCACCATCGACGACCCGCACGCAGCCGCGAACACCTTTCTCATCTGCGTCAACGACCACATGACCGCCGCCGGTCAGTACACGGACTTGGGCGGCACCCCCCACGGCTTCACCTGGGACGCGGGTCGCTACACCACCATCGACGATCCCGCCGGCATCACGTCGGGTCTTTGCATCGCCGACAACGGCCTGGTCAGCGGCACCGCCACGGACGCCAGCGGCGTGGCCCACGGCTTCACCACGCGGGCGGACGGCGACTGATCACCCTCGCGGATCGGCCATTCTCACGGGGTGGGCGGCGCGGCGCGCGTCGTCCGCCCCACCGTCGCCGTCAGCGGGCGGTGGCGAAGACGCCGTCGCGCTCCGACGAGGTGATCACCGAGGCGAACAGCGCCATGCCGTCGCTGCTGCCCAGCAGGGGCTCGCAGGCGCGCTCGGGGTGGGGCATCATGCCGAGCACGTTGCGCCCCTGGTTGACGATGCCGGCGATGTCGCCCATCGAGCCGTTGGGGGTGGCGTCGCCGACGGCCGAACCATCGGGAGCGACGTAGCGGAAGACCACCCGGTCGTCGCTCTCGAGCTTGGCGAGGGTGGCGGCCTCGGCGACGTAGCGGCCCTCGCCGTGAGACACGGGCACGCGCAGCACCTCGCCAACCGCCGATCGCGTGGTGTAGGGCGTGTCAGAGGACTCGACGCGGAGGTGCGCGATCTCGCAGCGGAACTGGAGGCTGGCGTTGCGCGTCAGCGCGCCGGGGAGAAGGTGCGCCTCGCAGAGGATCTGGAAGCCGTTGCAGATGCCCCAGACCAGGCCGCCGTCATTGGCGAACTCGACGACCCTCTCCATCAGCGGCGCGAAGCGGGCGATGGCGCCGCAGCGCAGGTGGTCGCCATAGGAAAAGCCGCCGGGGAGGATGACGCAGTCGGCGCCGCGCAGGTCGGCGTCCTTGTGCCAGAGCATCACCGGCTCGTGGCCGGCGAGCTCCACGGCATGGGCGCAGTCGCGGTCCGACCACGTGCCGGGGAAGACGGCGATGCCGAACTTCACCTACGCGGTCCCACGCCACGATCTTACCGGCGGGCGGAGATCGGCCGTCGCCAGCGCGGAGACGCGTGCCCGCTGCTCAGCTGGTGGCGCGAACCTGGGCGATGAAGCCCTCGAAGGCCGCCCGGCCGGTGGTGTTCCACATCGTGACAACCGGTGCGGGTATGTGCTGCAACGTCACCGCCAGCTGCTCGGGCGTCATCTGCTCGAAGACCAGGCCGAGGATGAGCCAGATCTTGTCGCCGCTGAAGTGCTGCATGGCATGACCGGGCAGCTGTCCCCACTCCTCGGGCGACATGTTGCGCGAGGCCACCGGCAGGATCTCCGCCTCCTCCTCGCCGAAGTGCACCTCGATCTCGGCGCCCAGGCCGGCCATCGCGGCGGCGAGCTTGCGGCCGTCCTCCGAGTCACCGGACGCGGCCCCCGCCGTCAGCCGCGCTCCCGCGCGCGCGGGCGGCTCGTGGATGGCGGCGGGCTGTCCCGGCGGGCGCGCCAGCAGCTCCGCCGCCGCCGGGCAGCGCTCGGTCAGCACCGGCCACACCAGCGCATCCTCGCCGCCGTGGTGCGCGTCGAGGAAGCGAAGCACGTTGTCGAAGTACGAGCTGACCAGCGCGGTCTGCTCGGCGTCGCCGCGGCTGGCGCGGGCGATGATCGCACCCGCCGACGCGAAGCCCGTTCGGAACATGCCGTGCGGGATGAGCATGTCGGATGTGTCGGTCTGGTACGCCACCGTCTGGGTCATGCCGCTTCTCCTCTACCGTCGGTGTCCGAGGCGCGTGCATTGCGGCCTCTACCAGCGGCCATGATCGACGCGGGACTGCGCGCCGACTTCCCCTGTTCGGGCAACGGCTTCGCAAGATCTGGCATGGCCCGTTCGGGCCAGCGGGTCAGATCAGCCCGAGCCGGCCGGCCTGGGCGACCGCACCCGCGCGGGTGGGCGCCTCGAGCTTGCGCCAGACGTTGGCAACGTGGCGGTGCACGGTGTGCGGACTGAGCGTGAGGCTCTGCGCGATCACCGAATTGCTCAGCCCCTGAGCCAGCAGCGTCAGCACCTCTCGTTCGCGGCGAGACAGCAGCCGGTCGCCGCCGGGGTGACCGAGCCGCTCCAGCTGCTCGCGCGCCTGCCGGGCGAGCCGGCCGGCGGCGTCGTGATGCCCGGCGCTGCGTAGCGCGTCGGCCTGCGCCAGCGTCGCCTGCGCCGCTTCGAAGGGCGCCCGTGCGCTGGTGAACAGCCGCGCGGCCTGCGCACAGGCGGCTGCACTGGCCTCCGCATCACCACGCGCACCCAGCAGGGCGGCGCGCGCCATCCACACCGCGGCACAGGCGGAGTCGGTGCTGATGGTGGATGCCGCCTCCTCGAGCTGGTCGAAGGCGCCGGCGGCGGTCTCGATGTCTCCCAGGGCTGAGGCGGCGCGCACGATCAGCTGCAGCGCGACCACGTGCTCGGTGACGGGAAAGCCCTGCACCAGCGCGTCGAGCTCGCGGGCGAGCGCGAGTGCGCCGGCGAGGTCGCCGCCGTCGAACGCCATCTCGGCGCGTACGCGCAGTGCTCCAGCCAACCGCGGCGCGTCGTCGAGCAGGCGACCGGCCTCGGCGTGGCGACCCTGGCGGCGGCGCAGCTCGGCGAGCCTGATCGATGCGTGCGACTGCAGCTGGCGGTGGCCGACGCGGTACAGCTCGACGGCTTCGCTGAGCCTCGCCTCACCCTCGCGCCACCTGCCCAGCACGGTGAGGATCCAGCCATAGCTGGCCAGGCAGCTGGCCTTGAGGAACCCGTTGGCGCGACTGTCGGCCGCCTTGAGGCCCACCCGGCACCACTCCTCGGCGCGGCTGAAGTCGCCCGCCTGCTCGCAGGCCCCGAGCGTCAGGCAGAAGGCGTCACCAACCACCAGCGGGGTGGCGGTCTCGCCGCCTGTCACCGCCGCCATCACCTCGTCGAGCAGCACCATTCCCTCCTCGACCCGGCCGGCCTGCACTTGCACCCTGCCCTGGACTGTCAGGCACTCGATCTCCAGGTCGCGGTCGCCACAGGAGCGGGCCAGCTGCAGCGCCTGCTCGGCGGCGGCGGCGAGGCGACCAGGACCGCCCCCGAAGGCGGCGTCCCAGATCAGGAACCACCCCTGCTCGGCGCAGGCGGGGCGATCGTCGAGGAGGCGCCGGGCGCGCTGCAGCCAGCCTCGCGCCACCGCCGGGTTGCCGCGCGTGGTCAGCTCCTCGATGGCGATCCAGGAGGCCAGCCAGCCGGCCCGCTCGGGACGGGCCTCGCGGGTGTACTGCCGGTAGGCGGCCTTCATCTCGACGATCGAGCGGTCGATCTCGTAGCCGCACCACAGCGCGGTGGCGAGGAGCAGGTACGCGTCGCCTGACTCCTCCTCCGCGAGCGCTGCCTGGGCGCACTCGACCGCCGTGCGCCAGTCACCGCCATCGAGAGCGGCGCGCGCGTCGGCCAGGTGGCGACTGTCGACGGCCATGCCGGAATCCTACTGAGCAGGCTCCAGCTGCATCTCGAGAC
>JANWHI010000153.1 GCA_025450495.1 Candidatus Dormiibacter sp.
CCGAGGCGCTCGGCGCGCGGCAGCACGTGGCGCAGCGCCAGCGCGAGCAGCACGACCCATGCGGCGACGAGAACGCCCGGCAGCACGCGAGCGAAGACATCGTTGAGCAACCCTGCGGCGTCCTGCAGCGCAGTGCCGAAGAAGTGACCGTCGTGTCTCTGGTATTCCGCGATCGATTCGGCCCAGAAGCCGCGGGCGCGGAGGGCCAGCGCCGTGCCGAAGTCGTCGCCGACATAGCGAGTGAAGTTGCCGAGCAGCATGTAGGCCACCAACGTCACGCTGAGCACGGCAGCGGTTGCCCACAGCGTCACCAGTGGAATGTCGGCACGCCGCTCAGCGCGCGCCCGCGCCTCCACCGGGGACATGAGCTGCACCACCTCCGGCGTGTCTGCGGTTGGCAGCGCACCGCACGCCGCCGCATGTGCACGAGATGGTAGGGCGTTAGACTGGAATGGTGCCGTCATCACTCGAGGCTTCCGCGGTCCACGACGAGGTGGGAGGGTTCGATCCCGGGCACTTCGCGACCCTTGTTCGGGCCGAAGATCGACATTTCTGGTTTCGAGTACGCAATCGCGTCATCGCGGCAGTGGTCCGGCGCCTCGTGGCCCCCCTCCCGGCCGGCTACCGGGTCCTGGAGGTGGGCTGCGGCACCGGCAATGTGCTCCGCGTCCTCGAAAGCGAGTGCAAGGATGGCTCCGTGTTCGGAGTTGAGCTGTTCGGTGAGGGAGTGGAATACGCTCGCCGCCGAGTGAGCTGCCCGGTCACGGCAGGCGACATCCGTGATGGGCACCCGGCGGCGCCCTTCGACATCATCGGGATGTTCGACGTGCTGGAGCACATCGAGGACGACGTGGCCACCCTGCGTCAGCTGGGCAGTATCCTGACCGCACGCGGTCGAATCCTACTCACCGTGCCGGCGCACCCGGAACTGTGGAGTGACTTCGACGTGGCCTCGCATCACCACCGCCGCTACACCGAGCCCGGCCTCCGTGCGGTGTTCGCAAGTGCGGGCTTCAAGATCGAGTACCTCACGCCGTTCATGTCCATGCTGTACCCACTGATGCGCATGCGGCGGCGAGCGACCGCGGGCGCTGTCAATGCCCGCGCAGTTGTCGACGACGAGTTCCGTCTCAGTCCCGTCGCCAACGTGATCGCCTACTGCGCGCTGTTTCCCGAGTCGATCGCGGTTGGTCGTGGCTGGCGGATACCCATGGGCACGTCCTTGCTGGCTGTGGCGCGCCGCAGCGGCACGTGAGCTGTTGCAGCTGCTACAGGTGGAAGGACAGCGTCGATTCCAGCACCGCTTCCTGGTCCACCTCCGTCAGCCCCGTGTAGAACGGCAACCGTATGAGCCGGTCGCTGACGTCTTCGGTGACGGCGCAGTCGCCGACCTTTCCGCCCAGACGGACACCCCTCGCGGACAGGTGTAGCGGAAGATAGTGGAACACGGCAAGGATGCCCTCATCGGCGAGTCGCCGTATCAACTCGGTGCGCGCACTGAGAGAGGGCATGAGCATGTAGAACATGTGAAATGCCTGCGCGCAGTCGCTCGGGACGTGAGGCAGCTGCACCCCATTTGCCGCCGCCCACGACCTCAACCCCTGTTCATAGCGGTGCCAGATGTCGGATCGCCGGCGCTGGATGACCTCGCGCGCCTCGAGCTGCCCACTCAGGTGGGCGGCGACGAGCTCGGATGGAAGGTAGCTCGAACCCACGTCCACCCAGGTGTACTTGTCAACCTGACCGCGGAAGAACCGTGAACGGTTGGTGCCCTTCTCCCTGATTATCTCCGCCCGTGCCAGCAGAGACCCGTCGTTGACGACCAGGGCGCCGCCCTCACCACCGGTGAAGTTCTTGGTCTCGTGGAAGCTGAGGGTGGCCAACTCGCCCATCGTCCCAAGCGGCCGGCCCCGGTACCCCCCACCGAGCCCGTGTGCGTTGTCCTCGATGACCATGATTCCGTGGGCGGCAGCAAGCTCGACGATCTCGTCCATGGCGCACGCGACCCCGGCGTAATGGACGACCACGATCGCCCGCGTGCGCGGCGTGAGACAGGGTTGGATCGTGTCAACGTCGACGTTCATCGGGTCCGGGCGGACGTCGGCGAAGACGGGCTTGGCGCCATGCATGAGGAAGGCGTTGGCGCTCGACACGAAGCTGAAGCTGGGAACGATGACCTCATCGCCGGGTTCGAGCGCAAGCAGGAGCGCGCACATCTCCAGCGCGCTGGTGCAGGACGTGGTGAGCAGCGGATGCTCGTACCCGAACTCCTCGCGCAACAGCGCGTGGCAGCGCCTGGTGAAGTCGCCGTCCCCGGAAAGGTGTGACGACGCGGCGGCGGTCGCGAGATATTCGACCTCCGGGCCCGAGAGCCAGGGGCGGTTGAAGGGGATGCGATACTCGGTCAACGCGGCGACCGTTGCCGGGTAGTCGCATGCGACCACCAGTGCAGGTCATGCGACAACCCGCGCTGGACAAACCCATGGCGGCTGTACAGGCGCACGGCGGGCCGGTTGCGTGCCTGGGTGGCAACCACGATCATGGCCGCGCCGTCGCGGCTGAACCGCTCTGCGGCTCCGTCAAGTAGCGCGCGCCCGAGACCGCGTCCCCGGAATGCCTCGGACACAGCGATGAGACCGATGCGCCCGGCACCGCCGGCATCCGTTTGCCCCGTCACGTAACCCTGTGGCTGTCCATCGATGTCGGCAACCAGGACCCAATCGGCAAAGCCATCGCAGCAGCTGTTCACGATCCAAGCCGCAAAGAGGTCGTCACACCGCGCGTCGGGTAGGTTGGAGTCCGCATAGAACCTGCTGTCGTGATGAGCCGCCCGCGCGATGCGGCTGAGCGGCTCCACGTCCGAGGCGTGCACCGGCCGGATCCTGGGATCGGGCGGCGGTGGAGGCCCGTTCATCGGCTTCGCATACTCGATGCGGGACTCCATCAGCCGGAAGCCAAAGCGCTTCGCGGCCTCGATGACGTGGGGGTCGCCGTCCGGGCAGGTGAGGTAGAGGCATTGGACACGGTTGGCCTGCGTCCAGTGCCGCAGCTTGGCCTGGTGCCCGCTGACACCGGCCGGGGTGGTGCGCCCGACGCGCACACCCCAGAATGCCGAGTCCCAGTCGAGCAGAGAGGCGGGTGGGTCGGTCGCGGGAGACGTCATCGCACACCGAGCCCGACGCCCGGCGACGTTGAGTCTCGGACCACGTAGGTCGGCTTCTCGAGCATGCGATGGTGCATCCGCGCGAGGTACTCGCCGATGATCCCGATGGTGAAGAGTTGCGCACCCGCGAATATCGCGATGATCGAAGCAAGGAAGGCGAAACCCGGCACCACGCCGTGGTTGCGGAAATAGCTGACCAGCACGTACACGAGGATGGCGATGCCGAACAACGTGAAGGCGAAACCAACCAGGCTGGCCAGACGGAGCGGCCTCGTGCTGAACCCCGTCAGCATGTTCAGGGCGTGGCGGACCAGGTGCACGAAGGTGTAGTTGGAAACGCCTGCAGCGCGTTGATCGAAGCGGACGTCGATGGCCGTGAATCGTGTCGTCGACCAGGTGAGCAACACGTCGAGGTTCACCGCTGGACCGCTCGCGGCTGCGAAGCCGGACCGAAGCTCGGACCGGAAGGCTCGGAACGCGCTGATCTTGGTCGCGACGTCCGCGCCCATGGCGTTCTTCAGCACCGACTTGGTGACCCTCGAAGCCAGGCGCCTGGCGAGGCCGTGGCCGGCGTCGGCGGGTGCTCCGTAGACGACATCGGCGCCGCCCGCGATCTCTGCAAGCAGGCGGGGAATCTCTTCTGGCGGGTTCTGGAGGTCGTCGTCGAGCGTGACGATCACCTCGTATCGGCATTGGCGGATGCCTGCCAGGAGGGCATTGTGCTGTCCGTAGTTGCGCATGAGCCGGATGCCGTGGCAGTTGGCGTGAGTGGTGGCCAGCTGGCTGATCACAGCCCAGCTGGTGTCCCCGCTGCCGTCATCGACGAGGAGAACCTCGTACGCCGATGTCGCGTTCCGCAGAACCACGTCCAGGCGATCCAAGAGCGCGACCAGCGTGAGGGCACCGTTGTAGACAGGAACGACTACCGACACGGTTGGACCTCGCGTTTCCGCGCTCATCTGCGGGCTCGACATGGATCGGGCGATGATAGGTCCAGCGTCGGCGCGTGATCCTCGCGGTGGGGAGGGACATGGCGTGTGGTGGGGCGACGGGTGGCCCGGCTCAAGGCGGGGCGGCTATCGAGCCGACGCCATAGAACTCCGCTTCGTCCCCGTTGATCCAGTAAGCGGGGTCCGCTGCCAGCTCCCATTGAATGGGGTGGTTGAAGAAGCCGAGATCACCCATCCGCGCCACGGAGGGTACGGTGGCTGACGACTGCCCTTTCGCCGCCGCGGTCCGGGCCAACTCCGCCTGGAGGTCCTTGGTGGCCGCGTAGGCGTGAAGTGTGCCCCGGTTCTGCCACACCGCAAACGCGTGCGCCACCGCCGGTTCGATAGCCAGGCCGCACGCGACAAGAGCCGCGCAAGCAGTGATGGCCCGGCGAGGGAGGCGCCCGCTGTGGTGGCCACGGTATCGATCAAAGAGCAGGCCTGCGTACCGGCCGGTGGCCCAGCCGATGGCGGCGACTCCGCACACTCCGACGTATGTCGGGACGACCTGAGCATACGGCGTGGTGAGACCTGCCTCGATCAGGGCCGCGGGCACCAGGGAGGCGACGATCACGAGCGACACTGCAAGCATGAGCAGGACGAGAGAGATCGACGCTCTCCTCATGTCGGCGGCCGGCCGCGCCGGGGACGTGGCGGCGACGAGTGCGCCGAGGACTACGAGCGCGGCGGCCAGGCTCCAGTTGGCCACGAAGACGTCCCGAAAGAACAGCAGCGCGTCGTGGGCCGTCGCCCCCGGTAGCTGGAGCAATGAGGGTCGCGGCCCGATGAGTCGCGTCATCGCCGCATAGCGGACTGCGTTCCCGGGGGCAGCGCTGAGACGCCCGGTTGCCACCAGCGATCCGACGACGCCGGCGATGAGCGGTCGCCGTGCGTTTCTCCACGCCGGCG
>JANWHI010000154.1 GCA_025450495.1 Candidatus Dormiibacter sp.
CGCCGCGACGTGGAGCTTCGCCTCCGCTTCGACCCGTGCCAGCGGAGCAGGGTTGTTCTCGACCACGACGACAGCGACCCCGTCGCGCTCGAGCTCGAGGACGATCTGGCTGCCGACACGTCCGTACGCGCACACGATGACGTGGTCCTCGAGTCGGTCCAGCTGTCGCTCCACGGATCTCCTCCTTCGATAGGCCGCCAGGTGGCCGCCCCCGATCACCTCGCCGACGACCCCGAACGTGTACAGCACCGTGCCCACCCCGCCGGCGATCACCAGCGATGTGAAGACCTTGCCGCCGGCATCGAGCGGATGCACCTCGCCGTAGCCGACGGTGGTCACGGTGATGATCGTCATGTAGACGCTGTCCAGCCAGGTCCAGCCCTCGATGAAACGGTATCCGAGCGTCCCGACAGTCAGCACCGCCACCAACAGGACGGCAACGAGGCGGAAGCGCTGGAGCGGGTTACGCTCGATCACTGAGCTCGCCGCAGCTCACACCGGCAACTGGCGGGAGTGGGCGCCGGCCCGTTCGATGCTGACCCCACCGCTCACGACCGATACCATACCGGGTCGGTCGCGGGTATACACAAACGCGGCGCGCGAGGGTGCCTCGCGCGCCGCGCCTGTCGCTGGCTACCGGGAGGCAGCCATTGCCGGCAGCGGTGCCAGGCCCAGCTGCTCAAGCAGGTCGAGACGATCGAAGGTGAGACGGTTGCGGACCACTCGGTCGCCCTCGAAGTCGAAGATGTTGACGTACGGCCCGTCAACCTTGCGTCCCGTCGGCGGAATGTCACCCATCGGGGTCGGGAACACGCCGCTATGCGTGCCTGTGAAGGTGCCCTCTTCCACGACAGTCGAACCGGCGACGATCAGCCTTTCGCTGCGGACCTTGGCATCCGGGAAGCCCTGGAACCAACTCTGCTGAAACTTCCTGATCTCGTCTCGACCTTTGGCCACCAATCCCCCAGAGGCGAGCACCTGTCCACTGGGTGCGTACAGATCGGCCAGGCCGTCGACATCATGCGCATTGAAGAGCTTGGTGCCGCGCTCCACGAGTTCTTTCGGATTCGCCATATGCGCCTCCTCTTGCCCTTCGCCGCGCCGGCGAGTGCCGGCTCCCGACGGCTCTTTCTGGGGCGGTGGCCACGGTACGCCGCTCGCCGCCCACATGCAAATGTGTCCGTCGCGTGCAACGCGCGAAATGCACGCGTCGTTCCTGCACCCGACGCGAACAGTGCTGCGACGTCATAAGCCGCAACGGGCTCAAATGCGCGGCTGATTGCAGACGGCTGGCTGTGTCCGAACGGTTGGTTCGCCGCGCAGTGGCGCGGTCGCGCCGACCAGCGCGAGGCGGTCGCCGCCCGCGCTCCCGTAGCATGGACGCATGTTGGGCGACACCCGCATCAGTGAGCGCCTCGACCGGGTCAGCGACCGGCGCCGCATCGCCATCCTGCCGATCCGCGGCGTCATCGGCGGGGCCGTGCGCACCGATGAGCTGCTGCGCAGCCTGGGTGCGGCGCGGCGCAATCCGCGCATCCGTGCACTGCTGCTGGAGATCGATTCGCCCGGCGGGGGAGCCACTGCGTCCGAGGCGCTGTACATGGCCGTGAAGCGCGTTGCCACGGTGAAGCCGGTGGTTGCCTGGATCCGCGGCACGGGCGCGTCGGGGGCCTACTTCCTGGCGTGCGGCGCCACCCGGATCCTGTCGTTTCCCAGCGCGATCGTGGGCTCCATCGGTGTGATCAGCATCCGTCCCATTGCCGTCGAGGCACTGCAACGGCTGGGAGCTCGCATCGCCGTCACCAAGACCGGGGAGTACAAGGATCTCGGCGCGCCGTGGCGCGAGTTCACTGACGCGGACGCCGCCAAGGAGGCGGAGCTGGTCGACGCCATCTTTGCGCGTTTCGTCGGCGCCGTGCGCGTGGCACGTGGCCTGGATGAGGCGGCCGCGGCACGGGTCAGCACCGGCGAAGTCTGGCTGGGGACGCGGGCGCTGGACCTGAGGCTGGTCGACGGTGTCGCCGAGCACGAGGACGCCGCGCTCGAGGTGGCCCAGGACCTCGCCGGGTTGCCACATCGCCACGTGCTGCGTTTGGGCCCGAGGCGCACGCTCCTGCAGCGCCTGGGCGTGCCGGGCGCCGGCATGGGGCCACCGAGCGAGCGCTGGCTCATCGAGCTCGACGGGTGGTCTCGCGTTCCCCGGATGCGGGCCTGACCGGGCGTCCTTCCGCGCGACGGCGTGACGCGATCGCGACCATGGTGCGTCGCGCGGCTGGTACGGTCCGGCCCAGCCGAG
The DNA here is from genome assembly GCA_025450495.1 of Candidatus Dormiibacter sp. Next base: position 2,297 of record JANWHI010000154.1, read on the forward strand.
CAGCCACAACCAGCCGCGGCATTGGACCTGGTCGCTGCGTGGCGTGCACGCATGAACGAACTTTTCCCACCGCCACCGCCACCTCCGCCCCCACCACCACCTGCGGACTGGAGCTCAACGCCTCCGGCCGGTGAGGTGCTGCGCCCTTCGGGTCACTTTCGTGCGATCGCCGTCACCGCAGCCGCGGTGGTCGTGGCCGTGGCCGCCGCGGGCGGAATCCTCGCGCTCCGCGCCTTCAGCGGGAGTGCCGATTCGCTCGTCTCGATGGTCCCCGGCGATACCGCCCTGTACGTCAACGTCAACTTCGATCCGCCGGCCTCGCAGAAGCTCGCCGTCCAGGGCCTGCTCAACAAGTTCCCGGCGCTCACCGACCAATCTCGCGGCGCCACCATCAACGGGTGGCTCGACACCGCGTTCTCGGCCGCCGGTCTCAACCACAACGACATCAGCCCGTGGCTCGGCTCGGAGCTCTCCATCGCCATCCCGGCATCAGCGCTGTCATCGTTGACGCCGAGCGCGGGTGCCTCGGCGTCCAGCTCGCCTGATGTCGCAGTGCTGATCGCCAGCAAAGACGATGCCAGAGCCCAGGCAGCGCTCGACAAGTTCAAGAGCGGCCCGGCGGGTCGCGCCGAGCAATGGACAACCAGCGCGCACGACGGCGTCACGGTGACGTCGGCCACCGGCAATGGCTCCGGCGGCGCGTACGCGATCGCCAACCACACCGTCATCTTTGCCAGCAACAGCGCGGCCGCCGACGCGGTCATCGACACAGCACAGGGCAAACGCGCCAACCTGCTGTCGTCCGACACCTTCAAGACGGTGGAGGCACAGCTGCCCAGCGACCGGCTCGGGCTCATCTACATGGACATCCCAGCGTTGGTTGGGCAGCTCGGGACGTCGCTCGGGTCAGTGGCCGGTGGCCAGGCTCAACTGGGCGCGGCGCAGGCGTACGGCGGGCTCGGGGTTGCGCTGGTGGCTCGCTCCGACGGAATCGAGCTCGACGGCACCGAGAACTACAACGCGTCCAAGCTCACCGCGGACCAGCGAGCGCAACTCGGCATCGCTCCCCACACCAACGGAAGCCTTGCGTTTGTCCCGCGGACGGCGCTGGGCTTGTTCGCGCTCACCGGTGTGCAGCAGACGCTGAAGAGCGTGCTCACGACCGTGGCGCCGGCCGGCTCGGCGATCGACTCAACGCTGCAGCAGTTCGGCGTCACCGGTTCGGCCGGCATCATCACCCACCTGAGCGGCGATGCGGGCATCGAAGTCGACCAGGTGCCGGGGCAGACCCTGCCGACGGGTGCACTGCTGTTCGGCACGGACTCGACGGCTGCTGCGCAGACGTTTCTCGACAACCTCATGTCGTCGGTCTGCCGGCAGTCGAGCGCCTGTGATGCGTCGCGGGTCACCAGGCAGCTCGACAACGGGGTGACCATCTCGTCGGTCCCGGTGTCAGCCGCCGGCAGCAGTGGGGTGCAGCCCTCGTGGGCGGTGAGCAACGGCTGGGCGATCATCGCCTCGAGTCCCGCAGAGGTGCGCGCGGTGCTCGACGGCCACGCCTCCGGGGCGACGATCAGCACCTCCCCCAACTACCAGGCGGTGACGAGCCATGTGGGCACGAGCAACAACGGCATGCTCTACGTCGACGTCCCGGCGGTGCTGCGCGCCATCCGCACGGCGCTGCCACCCAGCGCCCGGGCCTCGTACGACAACGGTGCAGCCCCGTACCTCAACCACTTCGGCGCGGTGGAGCTGGCCACGCGGAACGCCTCCGACCACATGACCTTCAGCCTGTTCGTGCAGATCCGCTGACCCGTCCGTCTACACCGCGCGAAGCGCCACCAGGAACCACTCGTACAGGGGTGCGAGGCTCGGCATGGCCGGCCAGCCGTTGATGACCGCGATGAGCTGCCAGTACCGCTCCACGCGTGGCTCGCTGAACATCTGCACCTGCTCCGCCAGCTCCACCCGATAGGCCGGCTCATCCCGCCGTCCGGCAGCCCTGGCGAAACCGGCCACCAACCCATCGACAATGCGAGCAGCGCGGCGCTCGTGTGGCGCAATGCCGGCAGCGATCGCGGCCGTGACCTGCGCCACCACGGCAGCTCCCGCGTCCCGCGTCGAGGTGTCGGTCTCGGTGATCCCTGACGCTGCCCGCTGGCGCGCTCCCTCGGTGACCATTTGCCTGACCCGGGCTCGGAAACCGGCATCGCTGACGAGACCGGCAAGCTCGATCCAGGCGTCGATCTGTGCGTCGGACGGGTTCTCGGGCAGCTCGGGAAGACCCGCTCGCATCCGGTCGGCGAAGGGATCGGTCGGTTGGCCGGCAAACACGGCCGCGAGGAAGTCGTCCATGATGCGGCGCGCCTCATCGGCGGACGCGCGGGCGAATGCGCTCATGCGCTGTACCTCCTCGGGTCGGGAGTGGTTGCGGACGATGGCCCGCAGAACCGCCCGACGCAGTGCGAGCTGGTGGATGTGTGTGTCGATGGCGCCGGCGTGCGCGGCCGCCACTTCGACGAGGTTGGCCTGTCGCTGCGCGACCGTCTGAATGCTGGCGAGGTCGAAGCCGAGGTCGCGAAGGGCGCGGACCAGCTCGAGACGAGCGAGACAGGTCTCGTCGTACCGGCGGTAGCCCGCCGGTGTGCGTTCAGCCTCAGGGACCAGCCCGATGTCCGAGTAATACCGGATCGTTTTCACGGGAACGCCGGTGAGACGTGCCAGCTCCCCGATCGGTATGTTCATGCCCAATGACTGTGGGGTCTCCACTGACTGGAGAGTCAAGACCACAGGGTCTCCGCGCTCACCGGCCTGCCGTTCGGCCACGTCTCGCGACGGTTGCTGCGGCTGGCTAGTCGCCCCGTGCTCGTCGTGTCCTGAGGTGCGGCTCGCGGCGCGAAGGGTCAGGACCGGGACGTGTGACGGCCATCAGCCACCGCCAGCGCTCCTCGGGAACAACGGCGAGCTCCCATCGAGCCCAGGCAAGCAGCGTCTGAAACCTCGTGGCCGGTGCATGTGGGGCTTCGACAGTCGCGCCGGCAGCGGACCTTTGAGGCCCGTCGCCGGCGGCCCTCGGATGACGCGGCAGCGCAGGCCTGCGCGACACCGGCTTGATGGCAACTCGCTGCATCCGCAAGCGGAGATCGTTGGCCGGACGTGTCTCGCTCATGCCGCCAGCTTGCTGGTCATCAGCTCTTCGAGGACAGCGACATAGGACGGCTCCGAGGGGATCGTCCCGAAGCTGCTGCTGAGGCTCTCGCGCAGCGGGATCTGCGCGTCCAGCAACGCGACGCCCGCATCTTCGAGCACCTCCCGCGCCAGCCGGCCACTCTTGGTGGCCGCGCGCACCCGGGTCAGCAGCACACACACGCGCAATGGACTGACCGTGTCGACCTCCGCGATGAGATCCAGCGTGGGACGCAGCCGGTCCAGATCCATGATGCTCGGTGAGGTTGGCACGATGACCATGTCGACGGCGGTGATCGCGCTGCGGACGATCGCCGATTCCCCGGGAGGCGTGTCGATCACCGCGTGGGTGACGCCGGGCAGCAAGAGCGCGAGACGCCGATGGATGTCACGAACGGGCAGGCCGACCACGGCAAATGGAAGGTCGCCGGCCTCTTCTGACCACGACAGCGCCGAGCCCTGAGGGTCGGCATCGACCAGGAACGTGCGGCCATGACGCGCCAGCGCTGCGGCCAGGTGGATCGCGGTAACCGTCTTCCCCGTCCCGCCCTTGAGATTGACAACCCCAACCCGCATCTCGAGGGCTGAGACTACCAGATCTGGGAGACACCGGAGCAACGCCCCCCACATGTGGGGTCACCACTGCTGTTCCTTGCCAGTTCACCTGACGGCGTCCATAATACCTGACAATGTCAGTCGCAGCGGTGAGAAACCGTCGAGCCGAGAGGTACGCCGCCACCCGCCGGGAGATCCTCGACGCCGCCTGGGAGCTGGTGGGCGCGGACGGTCTCGGCTCCCTGTCGAGGCGCGATCTCGGGGCTCGCGTGGGGATGCGAGCCCAGTCCCTCTACGTGTACTTCCCATCGAAGTACGCCATCTTCGACGCCATGTTCGCCGAGTCGAACCAGGAGCTGCTCCGCCGGCTGACGGCGCCGGCGCGCACGCGCGACGCGGTGGAAGAGCTGCGTTTCGTGGCTCGGATCTTCCTGGAGTTCTGCGTCGAGGCCCCAGTCCGCTACCAGTTGCTCTTCGAGCGCACCATCCCCGGGTTCGAGCCGAGCCCGGAGGCGTATGCGCCGGCCCTGAGCATCGTTGACCACGCGCGCACGACGCTGCGCGCCTGCGGCATCACCGACCATCGTGCTCTCGATGCGTGGACCGCGGTCACGGCAGGCATCGCTGCCCAACAGAATGCCAACGAGCCCGGCGGCGACCGTTGGGTCAGGCTCACTGATGAGGTCGTCGACATGTACCTCGCGCACTTTCAACCATCAACCAGAAAGGAGAGCCCGTGATCAGCAGCCCAGTCCGTGTGGAGACCATCGCACCACTCGGCCATGACGAGGCAATGGCCCTCGCCGCGGCCGAGTGGGATCGGCTGCTCGCCGTCGTCGACGGGCTGCGCGACGAGGAGTGGTCTCAGCAGACCGACTGCACCGATTGGGACGTCAAGTCGATGCTCGGCCACATCCTCGGCGCGCTCGAGCTCCAGGCTGACCCGGAGGAGCGCACGCGACAGCTCAGCGCCGCCGCCGCGATTGCCGAACAGACGGGGTGCCTGCGCCTGGACGCGATGACCG
>JANWHI010000155.1 GCA_025450495.1 Candidatus Dormiibacter sp.
CGGATAGCGGGTGGCCGTCCGCGCCAGCAGCTCCTGCAGCCGTGCGCGCATCCGGGCCGGGCTGAAGCTCTCCGTGACCAGCGTCATCCCCGCCGCTGAGACGCGGTCCCAGAGCTCGGCGTCGGTGGCCAGTTGCACCACCGCCTCCGCGAAAGCGGCGGGGTCGTCGCGCACCAGGGCGTGCCGGCCGTCGACGATCCCCATCCCCTCGCTGCCGATCCGCGTGGTCACCACAGGCACACCGAGTGACATCGCCTGGCCCACCTTGCCCTTGACGCCGGCGCCGTAGCGCAGCGGCGCGACGAACACCGCGGCTGCTGAGAAGAACGGATCGACATCCGCCTGGTAGCCGGTGACGGTGACGTGCTCGGAGCTGAGCGCAAGCACCTCCGCGGGCGGATTGGAGCCGAGGATGGTGAGCTTCTCGGGCCAGCGCTGCTGGATGAGCGGCAGCACCTCGTCGACGAACCACAACATGCCGTCGACGTTGGGCAGGTGGTCGAAGCCCCCGATGAAGACCATCCCGGATCGATCGGCGCGGCCCGGCGGGTCACCGCGGTCCTCGTGAACATTGGGGAGGACGATGACCTCGGCGTCGGGGACGCGCCGGAGAATCTCCTGCCGCTCGTCATCGCTGACCGCAGCCACCAGGTCACACTGGCGCATCAGGCGCAACTCCTCCTGGCGGACGCTGGTCGCCGCGTCGTCCGGCTGCGCGCCCGCGACGGCCAGGCGGCGCTGCTCGCGCACGTAGTGGAGGTCCACCGTGTCGTAGACGATCGTCGACGCGGGAAACGCCCGGCGCGCCTGTGCGTAGAAGGATTCGCCCACCGACGGCCGGCTCAGGATCACCAGGTCGTAGACGCCGGGTCGGTCGGCGGCCATGTGCTCGAAGGTCCACGGGCCGTAGAACACCTCGATGCCCAGCTTCTGGAATTCGCGCGTGTACGGCTCACGACGCAGACCGCTGTCGGGGAGGAATGTCACCTGGCAGCCGAGGTCGGCGAGCAGTCGCAGGATCCACGACATGCGCAGGCCGCCCGAGTCCCGGTCATGCGCCGGCACGAAGTGGTCACAGACCAGGACATGCGGCCGTCGTTCGATCCGACCACCGAGAAACCCCTTCGCGGTGCCCGCGGGCCAGTGGTGAGCAAGCTCGTTTCCCCACTTGGCACCGAAGATGTACCGGTTGATGTCCATGTTCGCCTTGGTGTGCACCGACCGATCCGTCGATCCACGTTTGACGTGACTCAAGCTCCCCTGGTGCATCACGACCGAGGCGGGCTCATAGATCACCGGGTACCCAGCGGCCCGAAGACTGAAGCAGAGATCGGTGTCCTCGTAGTACGCGGGTGCGTAGCGGCGATCGAAACCGCCGACGGCGTCGAAGGCGGCCCGGCGCACCAGCAGCGACGCGGCTGAGCAGTAGTCCACCGCGCGACGCACGTTGAATGGCGGTGCGTCGGGCTCGAGCCCATAGCCGAGGTTCCACGCCGTGCCGTCACACCACACGACGCTGCCGGCCTCCTGCAGACGGCCGTCGGGAAAGACCAGCTTGCTCCCGACGGCGCCGACGTGTTCATCGCCCTCGGCAACCTCGAGGAGGGCCTCCAGCCACCGCGGCTGCACCACGGTGTCGTTGTTGAGGAGGTGGACGTAGGTGCCCCGAGCCGATTCGATCCCGGCGGTGATCGCTTCCAGGAAGCCAAGGTTGCGATCCAGCCGGATGATGGTGAGCCCATCGACGGTGGCGAGGAGGGTCGGCGTGACGTCGGTTGACGCGTCATCGACCGCGATGACCTCGATGTTCGACGTGTCGGTGTTGGCATGTACTGCCTGCAGACAGGCGATCGTGGCCTCGACGTGATTGTGAACGGGGATGACGATTGAGACGAGCGGCGACGCAGGCGATGTGAACCGAACGCCACGCAGGTCCTCGCGACCTCCGGTCGCTCTTGTCTCAACAGTCCGCTTGCGGCCCAATGCTCAGGACCGGGGGCGTGACGACCCCAACCCGCGAGCCTTGTGGACCACGCGACGGAACGTCACCACAGCACGCCATCCCCTGGACGCGGTGATCGCCTCGATAGCCTGATCCCGAGCCGCAAGCTCCCTGCCAACGTTGCGCACAGCGTCTTCCAGGTGATCGACGTGGACCCGCAACCTGTTGATCTCCTGGTCCTGGGTGCGAGCCGGCCGGCGAGCCAGCAACAGATCGGTGTCGACCAGCGTCGACAGAGCGGGCAGCTCCTCGAGGCGGCTGCTCGACGCCACCGCGATCAGATAGGGGAACTCGATCTGAGATTGTCGTGGCCACTGCGTGTCTTCACCGGCCACGGCAATGAGGTCGCCGGATGGGTGCTCCACACTGTCGAGCGCCTGCATCAGCGAGCCCGTCGCGACCACCTGGCCGTAGAGCACGACACTCGCAAAACGCGGGGCGAGAACCTGCCGAAGCTCAACAGTGTCGAGCTCGTGGACGTGGAAGGGGTTGTGGTAATCCCTGCTGTACACGGTGCGGTCCGGAGTCGACACGAAGAAGACGCCGCCTTCGCGGAGCGCGCCGCACACAACGTCGAGGAGCGTCGCGTGGTCGTCGACGTGTTCCAGTGCCTCGAAGCACACCACCACGTCGAATTGCTCCCCGCCCAGGGCGCTCGAATCGAGCATCGATCCCTCGATGAAGTGGACGTTGTCACTCTCATGGTGCAGACGTGCGTGCTCGACGCTGGCGTGGTCGATGTCGATGCCGATGACCTCGCTGGCAACCTTGCCGAGGATTGCCGAGCCGTAGCCCTCACCGCTGGCGAGGTCGAGCACGCGCTTGCCCGCGCACACCTGCGCCGCGAAGTGGTAGCGATGCAGGTGCTCATAGACCGTCTGGTAATCGGGTGCCCACGGAACCAAGCGCTCGCCGGTCCACTCGATGAGACGAGCAGGCGAGTCAGTGGCCTTTGGCTTGTTCGCGTCGGCGGTGGTCGCGGGCCCGCCGCCGGTCGCCGGGTGGATCGCGGACACGCTCGGAGTATAGCCAGCCGTACGTCAGCCCCGAAAAGGGCGTCCGCTCCGGGCCTCTGCTAGTCTTCGCGCGATGCTGAGCAGGGTTCACCTGCGCCGAAGCTCCCGCGAAGCAGGAGATGCGGCCCCACGCCGCAAACTCTTCGGACCGGACGCCAACGGCAGCGGGCGCCGGGTCATCGCTTTGTGGTGCGCATCCATGCTGGTGCTCGGCGCGGCGTGGGTGCTCGTCAACCCAGCGCCGTCCGGGTCGGATGAGCCCGCCCATTACATTCATGCGCTGGCCGTTGGCGGCGGTGAGTTGACTGGGCCGCACGCCCTGTTCCCTGACCAGGACCCGCGCTTCCCCGACGCGGTGAATCTGTGGAACCAGAGCAGCCGGCTGTTCACTGTGCCGGCGCGCGTCGCCCCGACCGCAACGTTCGCATGCACCGCCGGGAATTGGCAGACATCGGCCACATGCACGTGGGCAACGAGGTGCGTGCGCTGGGGTGCGCCTCCCTCATGCTCACCCGTCCCGCCGACGATGGGATCGGTCGACCTGGTCACGTACACCGGTGACTACGAACCGACCTTCTACCTGGTGCCGGGCCTGGTCGCCCGCCTGGCCAACAACGACGTCAACGGACTCCGCCTTGCGAGACTCGGAGAGCTGTTCGTCGCCATCGCTCTCCTCGGCCTTGCCGGCCTGCTCCTGTGGGATCGCCGCGAACCGGCGATGTCCATGGTCGGGTTGCTGATCAGCGTCACGCCGACGGCGCTGTACATGAACACAGTCGTCAACCCCAACGGGGGCGAGATCGTGTCGAGCATCGCCTTCACCGCTGCGCTGTTGCGGATCCGGCGCGATGGCAGCGCTGCGCCTCGATTCGCCTGGATGGCGGCAGGCATCGCGGGCGCGCTCTGCGGCTTCTCCCGCGCCGATGGTCCGGTGTGGGTGCTGGTTGCGACCATCGCCATCGTCGCTCTGCTGGGACTCAGGCAATCGCTCGCGATCCTGAGGTCCGGGGGACGCTGGGCGATCTTTGCGGTGACCGCCGCGGCAGCCGGCGTCATCACCGACCAGGTGTGGTGGCACTTCATCGTTGGGCTGCCCACGTTCCTGCATCCCGCGTCAGCCGGGCTCAACTACATCACCGAGATCGCCGGGGCGGTGCCGCTGCTCTTTCAGCAGATGATCGGCGCGTTCGGCTGGGGCGAGGGCGACATCTCATCGGGCAGCCTCACCTACATCCTCTGGACCGTCGTCGCTCTCGGCGTCGGCACGCTGGCGATGCTGGTCGCGTCGCGACGAGAACGAGCCGTCCTCAGCTGCCTTGTCGCCTTCGACGTGGTGTTCGCCGTGGTCAGCGGGGCGGTGGCACGCGTCGAGTTCGGCTTCGCCGGCACCGGGACGCTGGGGCGCTACCTTCTGCCGCTGGTGGTGATAACCATCCTCACGGCGGGCGAGGTCCTGCGCCAGCACCACCATCGCCTCGGGGCTGTCTCTCCGCGCCACCTGGTGGCCCTCGTCGCCGTCACCGCCGCCATCTGTCAGGCGATCTCGTTGTGGATGGCGGCGCGGGCGTACGCCGTGGGCCTTCCCGGTCCCCTCTTCTTCCTCGGCCAGAGCCAATGGCACCCGCCGCTGGGATGGGCGCCGTGGCTCGTGCTCGGGGCGATCGGGTGCTGCGGTATCGCCGCCGTCGGTCTGCTCGCCACCGCCGAGAACTGGCGGCTCACGCCCCGAAGTTGATGTGCAGATGCTCCTCCAGCGGGCGGTAACCGATCTGCCTGTAGATGGAGTTCGACGTCGGGTTGGCGGCGTCCGTGTACAGCACCGCGGTGGCGGCGCCGTGGGCGAGCGCGTTGCGGGTGACCTGATATGTGAGCCGGCGTCCGTATCCGCGCATGCGGTATTCCGGCGGCGTATAGACGGGGCCGACACGGACCACGCCGGCGACGGGAACGTTGTGGCACACCAGTGACACCGCCCTGGCCTCATCAAGCCAGAGGAAGCAGCGGCCGGCGTCGATGATGTGCGCCACCACGCGCGCACGATCGGGGACGTGAATCACACCGGCCTCGGCGGCGAACGCCTCGAACCACGACGCGGCGAGGTCGACATCTGACGTGTCTGCGCGTCGCCATCGGCCGGGGGGTGACGGTGGTTCCAGCAACACATCGAGCTGGTGGAGGATCTCGACCATGTACACCGTGGCCACCTCTCCGGACAGGCGCTGCCACGTCGCCGCAACCGCTCGCGCCGTGTCATCCGGTCCGATGACACCGGGCACGCCGACGTCGATGTCACGACCGCGCTGGCGCGCACTCTCCACCAGCGGCGCCACCGCACCCGGCGCAAGCTCCGACACCAGCAGGCCGTGCGGCGGTGTCCAGCTGGCCGCGCCGACAACGCGACCATCATCCGTGACCCACCAGAAGCTCGGCGGCACGGTCGCGGCGGCGGCGCCGGAGCGCACCGACTCGATGATGGTGCGCAGCAGGTTGCGACGGCAGGGCTCAGCCTCGAGGAAACCGCCGGCCGCCGCCGCGTAGACCTCGACGTCGTCAGTGAACTGGAGATCCATGCGAAGCGCCAAGCCTACTCAGCGCAACCCCTGCACGATGGCTGCGGCGGCACCGAGCCCCGCGAGCGCGAGCGTCCACGACCGCACCGCGGGCTCCTCCAGCCGTCGCGCCAGCACCACCCCGGCCGCAAAACCCGCCAGCAGAGCAACGGCGGCGCCGATGAAGAACCACGCTGACAGGGACGGCACTTCGCGCGACGCCACCGACACGACGTTGATGCCGAGGAAGTACGCACCGAGGGTTGCCCGCGTCTGCGCCGGCGACCAGCGCGCGTTCAGTGCGTAGCCCGCCACCGCCGGACCGCCGACACCGCCGGCGACATTCATCGCACCGCTGACGGCCCCGGCAAGCACCGCCCCAAGGCGGCCGGCGAGCCGCTGCGCCTCGCGGCCCGACGCCAGCACAGCCACCGTGACCAGCACCAGGCCTCCCGCCACGACGGCAAGAACATGCGGGTCGGCGTTGCGGATCAGCCATGCGGTCAACAGTGCGGCAACGGTGGCCGGGACCAGCAGCAGGATCACCTGGCGCGGGTCGGCTGTCCTCCGTTCGCATCCCACCACCAGCAGGTTGACGGCGATCGCCAGAACGTTGGCAACGCGGACGCCGTCGCCGCCGCCGAGCGCGACGGTCAGCAGTGGCGCGCAGACCAGCGAGAAGCCGATGCCGGTGACCGCCTGGGCGCCGGCACCCACGGCGACGGCGACGAGAGCAACACCCTCAGCGAGGCTCACCGACCAGATGGTGCCCAATCGCGTCGGGGTCGGGCGCCGCTGCGGTGTCCTCCAGCCTAATGCAACCGACGACGCGCCCGAGCACCAGCGGGGCCGGGGCCGCGATGCGTGCCATGGCCACCGCTGCGGTGATGTCGCGCAACGGGGCACGGACCGTCGCCTGGGCGTCGGTGGTGGCGCCGGCGATGACAGCGGCCGGCCACTGCGGCCCGAAGACGGGCGTGAGGCGCTGGACCATGGCCGGCACCACTGCCAGTGGCATCAGCACCACCAGGGTGTCGACCGCGGCGGCGACGGCTTCGAGGTCGCGCGGCAGTCGCCCGTCGCTGTCGCGGCCGGTGAGTTCACAGAAGCTGTCGCACCTGACCGCATGACGATGCGGCGCGGCGTCGTGACGCTCAACTATCGTCCGCCCATGCAGGGTGGGGTGACGGCATGGCGGTGATCGCCTGGTTCGGCTTCCTCGTGGGAGTGGTGCTGGTCGGGCTCACCTGGGCCACCGTGCTCGAGACGACTGTCGTCCCGCGCAGCACGCGCACGCGTTTGACGGCACTCCTCTTTCGACTGTCCGCCTCCCCGGTGCGGGTGGCGGCGGCGCGCGTCGACGACTACGAGGTGCGCGACCGCCTCCACGCCTACGCGTCGGCGGTGTACCTCATCTCCACGCTGCTGATCTGGTTGCTGCTCTTCCTATGCGGCTATGCGTTGATGCTCTGGCCATTCAGCCCCGACCTCGGCGAAGCATTCCGCGTCGCGGGCTCCTCGATGCTGACGCTGGGCATCGCGGCGC
>JANWHI010000156.1 GCA_025450495.1 Candidatus Dormiibacter sp.
TCTTCCGGCCGCGCCGGTGGGCAATCACGGTCGCGGTGACCGATGCCTCGACCGGAGATCCCTTGGCGACGTCGGTCTCGGCGCCGTCACCGATCAGGAGGACCGACTCGAGCGTCACGGTCGACCCGACCTCGACGGGAATGCGGTCGACGAGGATCCGGTCGCCCGAAGCGACACGGTACTGGTGACCGCCGTGTTGAAGGATTGCGTACATGTCTCTCTCTCGCCGGGAGCGGGTTCACTCCACTGAGGAACGCCGGCAGATACCGGGCGCGATACGCGAGGTTACCACGTGAGCGCCCTCCCCGGCCCTGGAGGGCGGGCTATTCCTATGCGGTGAAGACGTTGAGCGGCGCCACGTTGGTGATGCTCACGTGGTCGCGAGACGCATCCGTGACCGAGACCTGGATGGGGTACACGCCCTTGCCGGGATTGGGGATGCACTGGGCGATGAATTCGATGGTGAGCGTCCCCGGGCCGAGCGTTGTCCGCGGTGGTAACTCGAAGCCGCCATAGAAGACCAGGTAGGCACCCTTGACCGGGGTGATCAGCGACTCCTCGGATGCGTTGCCTCCGAACGGGGTGATCGTCGACTGGTACTGCAGCACCGGGGGCAGCGTCACCAGCACGTCGACGGTGGGCGCGATGCCGGTGCCCTTGTTGGTCACGGTCACGCGATACGTGACCTGACCGTCGGGGTGCACCGAGGTCGGGCCGACCGATGCGGCGATACCGAGTTGTGGCGCCTCGTTGATCGCCACCTGGATCGGGTGGCTCTGCACCGTGTCGGTGAGCGTGTCATCGACGACCTCGGCCGCCACCGAGTACGTGTTGGGGTGCGCGGTGATGTTGACGCCGAAGTCGATCCTGATGAACGCGTAGGACGCCTTGCCGTTGGGCGACGTCGGCGATGAGAGCGACCAGACTCCCCAGTGCGGGTTGGCCACGCCCACCTGGGGGTCCTCGGGGGTGGTGCGCGCGGCGCTGCCCGTCTGGATCGAGTTGGTGACGGCGAATTGAAACGATGCGGGCATCAGCGCATGCACCACCACGCCGGATGCGTTGCCCGGGCCGAGGTTCTGCACGGTGATCACGAAGTCCGCGTCTGTGGTCCCAGGCGTGTACGAGGCACCGAAGCTCGAGCTGATGGTCACCGAGAGTTGCGCGGCTTCGGTGCTGCACGCGGTGACCACCAACGCGAGCGGTGCGAGGATCGAGACTGCAAGAAGGCCGGTGAGGTGCGACGCCAGTGACCGCACCCGCCTGCTCCTCGAAACGGTCAGACCCTGGTGGCCGTGCGAAGCGGCGCGAGCGGACGCCGCTGCCGAGTCGCGGTCAGCATGATGTCCGTCGTGCGCGGCAGCGGATCCGGATAGCCGATCTCGCCGAGCAGACGGAGTGCAAGACCGACATCGAGGCCGATGACCGTGTCGATCCGGCCCGCGACCGCCTCGACGAAGTCCGAGCCCCCACCCTGGATCGCGTACGCGCCCGCGCGATCGAGTGGCTCGCCCGAAGCCACGTACATGTCGAGCGCATCGTCGGTGAAGTCGCAGAACTTGACGGCGGAGCGGCTCACACCGAGCGCTTCGCGATCGCTGTCGGTGCACATTGCGCACACACCGGTGAGCACCGTGTGGCGCTTGCCGCGCAGATCGTTGAGCATCTCGCGAGCCATCTCGGGAGTGCGCGGCTTGCCGAGCGGTCCACGGGGGCCGACCACGATGGTGTCGGCACTCAGCACGTACGTGCCTGCGGCCACCAGCTTGCTCACCGCCACGGCCTTTTGCCGGGCGACCAGCTGCACCGCCAGCTCTGCGCTCACCCCCGCGGGAAGCGACACGTCCTCAGGTGGCTCCATGATCCGGAAACGGATCCCGGCCCTGGTCAACAGCTCGCGACGGCGAGGCGACCTGGAGGCGAGGACGATTCCAATCACGTGGCGGTCACGCGCACAACGGCCGCATCGAAATCTCGCGCCAACTCACGTTCCATGCTAGCACCGCGACGCAGCCCCGAGTGAATGGAGTCGGCGTTCGCGCACAAGGGCTTTAGGGACGCCCCGCGATCACGGCGGTCACCGAGGCCGCCATCGAGCACAGCCAGGCAACCGCGACCAGCGACAGGTGCTCGCGCTGGGTGGCGGCTCGGCCCAGCCGCAGCAGCAGGGCGTAAGCGGCCACCGCGACCACCAGTCCGGCGACCCACAGCGGCGCCACCGGCCACTGTTGCGCCGGCGGGATGACGATCGCGAGCACCACCTCGAGCGACGCGGCGACCACGATCGCCCGAGCGACCGGCGACGCGCCCGCCTGCTGCGGCTTGATGACGATCGGCAGGGCGACCAGGATCCCGGCCACCGCGAGGATGCGGGCGGCGGCGGCGGCGGCTCCGCTCGCTCCGGAGATGTCGGTGCTCGAGAACGAGGCGGCGACCAGGCCGAGCAGGACGATCGATATCCCGCCGACGCCGGCCAGCACGCCGCGCCGTCGCGACCAGGGCTCTGGGGCGACGAGCGACCCGGCCACCACAACGGCGACCATCGCCGCGACCAGGTTCGGCGTCGCCCCGCCGGTTGGCGGCAGCGATGCCGCGGGGGTGCCGGGCAGCGGGGCCATCGCCGCGCTGACGACTGCCATCGAGATCGCGGCGAGCCCGCGGACGTCGAGGGAGCCGCCCCGTCGCAGCCCCGCACCCCGACCGGTGATCCACGCCAGGCCCACCAGGAACGCGCCACCCGGATATGCCGCGAGCGCAACGACCGAGAGGAGCAGCCCGAGAGGATCCATTCGGTCAGCTCCCGAACATGAACGCAGCGAGCGAATGCGGGGCCAGGCCGATCGCGACCCCAACGGCGACGAGCAGCCACGCGGCCAGGTCGGGGAGACGCCCGCGCCACCCCGAGGCGGCCTTCAGACCAGTCCTGGTCGAGCAGGCAAGGACGGCTGTCAGGAAGATCGCCCCCATGGCGATGACTGCCGCGATCGTCGAGCCCACATTCCCGGCCGCGAGCGCCTCGAGGAGCAGCAGTCGACCCCAGAACGAGGGCGCCGGGGGGACGCCGCTGAGCAATGCCCACGCCACGCGCCGTGGCCAGACCAGCCCGGCCCTCTCCGACCGCAGCAGGATCGGCGCCATCGTGAGGTGGGTCGCCAGGATGATCAGCGCACCGCTCAGCGCAGGCGAGACCGGCGCCCCCCCAACGGCCGCGATGCAGAGCGCGATGTCGGCCATGAAGACACGCCCGTACCGCGTCGCCGCGGGACCCCGGACGGCCCAGATCCCTCCCCAGACGGCACTGCCCAGCCCGACCACGAGCAGCACGTGCTCGAAAACCGGAGCGCCATCGCCGAGGACGCCGCCCGGGATGCGCTCGCCGATGAGCAGCACGACCGGCACCAGCAGCACCAGCCAGGGCGCGATGTCGAGCGGTCGCAGTGATCCGATGATCCCCGCCGCCCAGCCGCCGAGCGGATACACGGCGAGCAGCGCGGCCACACCCGTGGCGAGCAGCGCACCGACGACGATGGGTCGATCCCCGGTGGTGAATCCCGCGAGGGGCAGCAACGGCGATGCGGCGAGTAGCGCCGCGGTCCCGGTCCCCGCGACCCGCCCGGCCGCCAGCGTGGCCCGTCCGGGCGACTGCCCGATCCAGCGCAGCACGAGCGTGGCCACAGCGACCGTCAGCGCCAGCGCGGTGACCAGCAGGTCATTGCTCGCCATCGCTAGGGTTGCGGCCGCGCCGACGATCCCGATGGTCCGTCCGATCGATACGTCGACCGAGGGCTGGAGCAGGACGACCAGCGTCATCGAGATGCCGGTGGCGACCAGCACTCCCTGACCCGCTCTGTCCAGCCCGGTGATCCCCCCGAGCCCGCCGAGGGGGACCGCGGCCGTTGACGATCGGGTTACCAGGAGCGTCAACCCGGCGCCGATCAGCGGCACCAGCGCCACCAGCCGGGCGCTGCGCCGGCGCAGGAGTGCGGATGCCAGGAGGCCGAGGCCCAGCCACACCGCCGCGGTGACGAGAGGGCTCACGCTTCGGCTTCGACGGAGGGACGAGCCCGTCGCCGTCCCCGGCCGTTCAGCCAGCCGGCGAGGAATGCGGCGAGCGGGGCGAGCCCACAGGCGAGCACGGCTCCGGGGAACGAGTCAGAGCCGCTGCGGAGCAACCAGGCGGTGCCGGAGGCGACGCTCACCATCGCGATGCCCACCGCGAGATCCGCGAGGGTTCGAGCCACGATGAGACGGACGACGCCGCACGTCCACGCGTAGGCGACGGGGAAGAGCAGTCCCTGCACTGCGGTGGTGATCTGTCCGATCGGGACGTTGAAGCTCACCCATGAGGCGACGGGAATCGCCGCCGCCGCTCCGAACGCCCGGCTGCTGCGGGGGCCGAAGAGGCGGTCGGCCGGCGCGAACGCCGGGATGGTCGGGTCGAGTCCCGACAGCCAGGGAAGGATCCGTCCCCCCAGCGACCCCACCCAGGCGAGAAGGATCGCGGCGAGTGCGCAGCCGCCAAGGACCGCGACCCCGGGAGCGCCACCAAAGGTCGCCGCGGTCGGGACCAGACCGGCGGCAAGGGCCACCACCGCGATGGCGACTGCCCGCCGCCCATCCACCATCATCGCGATCACGGCGGCGATCACTCCGGCAGCCGAGAGCAGCGGCGCCGAAACGCCCATCAGTGAACGAACACGATGGCCAGGATCGCCCCCAGCACGACCACGACGAGCTGGGGCTGGACCACGAGCCACTCGTCGGTCTTCTGCAACCACGAGTTGGCACGAACCGCCACCGGCCGCAGCCGCCGCGCGACGCCCAGGCCGACGGCGCGCCCTCCGTCCACTACCGGCGACACCGGCGCGGCGGCGGGCGTCGCCAGCGACCACCCGGCGAGGGTGGCAAAGGCCCAGACGCCGGCCGCCACGATGACGAACGCGAGCATGACGTAGCCTCCGGACCAGTCCCCGGCGTCGCTCCGGATGGCCACGGCGCCGATCGGCTCGGTGAGACCGCCGGGGTTAAGCGCCGCGAGAACCGACGTCGCCATCCTGCCGGGCACCACCGCGGCGAGGAGCGATACCGCCGCTGCTACTGTGGCGAGCACCGACAGACCGCGGGGATTCGGCGTGCGGCCTCCGGAGGTCAGGATGCGCGCCGCCGCCTGAACCGCGGCCACGGCGCCCCGCAGGCCCGCGACGCCGAGGGCGGCGAGCAGCGCGGCGCCCGGCCGGCCGAGCGACACCGTCGCGGACAGTTCGAGGATCAGCGCGGTGAGGCCGAACCCGATCGGCAGCGCGCCCGCGGCGCCGAACGAGAACGCGGCGAGCACGGTGCCACCCCGGCCGTGACCCACCGCCTCCCAGGCTGGCGTCAGCGCCGTCACCAGGAGCAGCGAGCACAGGCCGGCGGCGATGGCCGCGCCTGCCGAGGCGCCTGCGATGCCGGTCAGCGCGATCACCGGCGCCGCGGCGACCACACACAGCGCCCTGCCCACCACCACGGGGACGCGCGACCGGCGCAGTGCCACAAGCACGGCGACGATCGCGGCCGCGCCGCCGACGGCCGCCAGCCCGATTGTGATCCCCTCGGGAAGGGGGCCTGCTGCCGCTTCACGGAGCCGCAGCAGCACGATCGCCCCGCACGGGATCGCACCGGTCGTTGCCCAGGCGGCGGTCGGCGTTCGGGTCCCGCGGGCGGGGACGAAGGCCGGAGAAAGCAGGCGTATGACGCCCGCCGCGGCCCATGGCCCGGCGACGGTCGCACCCAGCGCTCCGGCGGGAATGACCGCGAAGTCGGTGGTGCCGGCCGAGCTGAGCAGCTGGACCGCGGCGACCAGCAGACCGAGCGATGCCAGGTGTTCGAGCCCGATGGCAACCAGCCCACCCCGGCCCGGGCGCCCGCGCCGCGCGCTGGTCATGAGCAGGGTGCCGACGGCCGCGATCTCGACGCCGCCGACCAGCATCACGACATTGCCGGCGAACGCGGCGACCATCGTGCCTGTCACGCAGACGAGCAGGGCGCTCACCTCGCGGGTCTGCCGGCCACGGTCGAGGAGCAGGAGGAGGCCCGCCGCCGCGGCCACGAGCCCGAGGGTCGCGCCGGGCAGGTCGAGACGGAGCAGGTAGGAGATCCCCGCCACGGGCGTTCCGAGCGAGGCTTCGATGCGCCCGGTTCCGTTGAGGAGTGCCGCCTCGATCGCGAGCAGGGCGATGGTGGCGGCGAAGCCCGCGCCGCCAACCATGCGTGCCGCGCGTGCCTGGCCCGGGGTGAGCGCGAAGACGACGATCGCCGCCGCGATCAGCGGCGCGGGTATCAGCGCCAGCTGGAGCCCTCCGCCCAGCATGGTGGCGCTACCTCCCGGTGCGGGCCAGCGCCGGCGCTCCGACCTCTGTGGCGCAGTACGGGCAGACCCCCCAGCCGAGCCGGAGGCTGCGATCGCACCCGGTGCACCGACGAGCGAACTGCGTCCTGCAGTACGGGCAGAGGATGAACTCCTGCTCGATCTCGCGTCCGCAGGTTGGGCAGGGACGGGTCGGCACCCCTTCGACCGGCGGCTCGAGCAGGACCTGCTCCTCGATGGCCAGCGAGCGTACCTGCTCCATCGTCAGCGGCGGCCGCACCATGAAGTAGATCAGGGCGCCTAGGAATGGCGGCACGAAGCCGAGCAGCATCGCGAAGAGGGTGAACCCAGGCGACGTGGTGCGCCGGCGCGCGTCGCGGACCACGTAGAACGCCAGGGCCAGCCAGAGCACGATCAGGTAGGCGACGACGATGACCACCACGAGGGTGAGCAGCGTCCCCAGGTCAACCAGCAGCATCGGTGCGTCCTCCTGACGGACCGCGGCGCAACAGATCCAATTGCGCGACGGCTTCGTCGAGCCGGCGGCGCGACTCCGCCACAACCTGGGCGGGAGCCCCGTTCACGAACGCCGGGTTGGCGAGCTGTGCCTGGAACCGCGACACATTTGCCTCGAGCAGGCCGATCTGACGTGCGGTCGCACTGGCATCGGCGGCGGTGTCGGCGATCACCACCTCGGCGTGGAGCCTACCCGAAACCACGACCACCGGATCGACGCCGCGCCCATGGCTCTCCACCACGGCCGCCGGCACCAGGCCGCCGATCAGGCGGGTGATGTGCTTGCTCGTGCCTCTGCCGTCAGTGGCACGCACCGCCACGCGAATGCGATCGCGGGTGCCACGCGGGACCCGGTGGCTGTGACCGAGGGCCCGGATCCGCTGCACCAGCTCGATCGCCTCCGCGATCTCCTGGTGGGCGGCGGTGGTGTCGGCGTCGTCCCAAAGGGAGTCCACCTCGGGCCACGATCGCTGCTGCAGGGTGGGCGCTGCGTTGGGGAGCAGCTGCGCGCATTCCTCGGTCACAAA
>JANWHI010000157.1 GCA_025450495.1 Candidatus Dormiibacter sp.
CGCAGGCTCCGCGTCCGGCGCCACCTGTGGTTGTCGAGATCATCCATGTCGCCGGCGCGCCGGTCGGTGGAGCGGGTCCACAGCTCGCTCGCCCCCGCTATGCGCCCATCGCCACCGCGACGCGCAATGCACCATCGGCCGGCTCAGCTTCGGCGCCCACGTCCGTGCCACCCCCTCCTCCCCCGCCACCGCCGGTCTGTCACTCCACGCCATCCCACCCGTGTTGAGCAGAGCGAGCTTCCCCAGCATGGGAAGCTCGACGACGGTGGCCGTGGTGGAGGGTGGCGCGCTGGGCCCTGCGGTAGCGGTGACGACCGCCCTGCTCGGGGCGATGGAGGCGGCCTGCAGCCGCTTCATCCCGACATCCGAGCTGTCGCTCCTCAACGACTCCGCGGGGTCGGGGGCGCGGGTGGTCTCGCCGATCTTGAGCGACGCCATTGGCGCTGCGCTCGACGCCGCCGCGGCCACCAGCGGCCTGGTCGACCCCACCATGGGACGCCTCATCGAGCGACTCGGCTACACCGTGACGTTTGCCGACCTTCCGTTCGACGGGCCACCGATCGCTGTCGAACGGCGTGAGCCTGCAGGGTGGCGGACCGTGGTGTTCGACCCGGCGTCGCGAACGGTGCGCATCCCCGCCGGCGTCGCCCTCGACCTCGGCGCCATCGGCAAGGCCTGGGCAGCCGATCGCTGCGCTGCAGCGGCGGCACGTCGCACGGGCTGCGGCGTCCTCGTCGCGTGTGGAGGCGACGTGGCGGTGGCCGGCCCACCGCCAGCCGAGGGCTGGTGCGTCCGCGTCGCCGAACGTCCTGCTGAGCAACCGTGGCAGGACGTGCTGGCCTTCGACGGCGGCGTCGCCACCTCCGGCACCGGGTCACGGAGGTGGCGACGCGGCCAGCGCGTCCTGCATCACATCCTCGATCCCGCAACCGGGCTTCCGGCGGAAACGCCGTGGCGCACTGTCACGGTCGCCGCAGCCAGTTGCGCGGAGGCCAATGCGGCCGCCACCGCCTCCATCATCCTCGGCGACTCGGCGCTGGGATGGCTCGACGGCCTCGACCTGCCGGCGCGGCTCGTGGACTCCGCGGGGCGCACTGTGATGGTCGGTGGATGGCCGGCAGCATCGTGACCGGCATGAGGGTCGCAACCGCGCCGGTGACGCCGAGTCCGCTGTGGTTCACGACCCGTGGCGCCGGCGTCATGACACTCGTGATCCTCACCGCGGTGGTGGTTCTGGGAATCGCGACCTCCCTGCGCTGGGAGGGACGGATCGCACCTCGGTTCGTCACCGCCGCGGTGCATCGCAACCTTGGCCTCTTCGCCGTCGTCCTGCTCGGGGTCCACATCGCGACGTCGGTGCTGGACCCGTTCGCTGGGATCCGGTGGACCGACGCGGTGGTGCCGTTTGCAGGCGCGTACCGGACGGTCTGGCTGGGCCTGGGCGTGCTCGCTGCGGAGGCTCTCGTCGCAGTGGCGGTGACCAGCGTGGCGCGCCGCCGGCTCGGACCCCGGACGTGGCGCCTGGTGCACTGGATCGCGTACGCCTCGTGGCCACTCGCGGTCGTCCACGGCCTCGGGACCGGCTCGGACGCGCGGCAGCCATGGCTCGTCGGGCTCACCACGGCCTGCGTGGCGGCCGTCGTTCTCGCGCTGGGGCGCCGGCTCCTTGCGGGCACGTGGCGGTCGGCGCCGATTCGAGTCGCCGCCGTGCTCGTGGCTGGGCTTGCGCTGACCGCGACCTGGTCCTGGGCGCTGCGGGGGCCCTTCCAGCCCGGGTGGGCGGCGGTCGCCGGCACGCCCGTCACCGCGACCGCGGTCGGCTCGCCGGGGCTATCGGCCGGAGCTCGAGCGGGCATTGCCGACGCCCTCGTTGGCACCATGGCGCAGACGCCCGCCGGCGCGGAGATCGCGTTCCGCGATGTCGTCGATCCGTCCCTGACTCTCTCGGTCGTGCCCCCGGGGCCGACCGAGACGCTGCCGGTGCTGACTGTCTCGCGGAACGGGACACGGCTCTGCACCTCACCGGTGCGGGCCGTCACCACTATGTACGCCGAGTGCGGCAGCACGCGCCTTGTCATCCAGCTGTTCGGCGATGCGACTCACCTCACTGGTCGATTGATCACCTCGGGGCCCCTGTAGATGTCCGCGCTGCTGGAAACGGCACCGGCGCGGCCGAGTTGTCAACCGCAGCCGGCCCGGGCAGCACGCCTGCTGGCGGGGCCGCGTGTGCTTGACGGGCCGGAGGACTGGGGGTCGCACCGTGAACGCCTCGGGCGGCGGCCGGTCGGAGGTCCCTGGCTTCTCGAGGTCATCGACCGCAGTGGCCTGAGAGGCCGGGGTGGCGCGTGGTTCCCGACGGGCCGCAAGTGGCGGAGCGTCGCTGCCGCGTCGGCTCGTCGACCTGGTGCGGTCATCGTCAACGCGTCCGAGGGCGAGCCACTGTCCGCGAAGGACAGGACCCTGCTCCAGAGCCGCCCCCACCTGGTGCTCGACGGGGCGATGATCGCGGCCGAGGCGGTGGGCGCCGACCTGGTGCTGATCTACGTGTCGCGACCGTCGCGGGCGGCCGCGCGCATCCTGCGCCAGGCATTGAAGCAGCGTCGTCGGGCCCACCAGAGCGGTCCCGCCGTGCAGTTGGTTCAGACCGCCCATCGTTATGTCGCGGGCGAGTCATCCTCTGTGGTCCGCCGCGCGGGCGGCGGCGTCGCCAAGCCTGTGCCCGGGCCTCCGCACCCGTCCGAGTGGGGGCTCGATGGTCGTCCCACGCTGGTGCAGAACGTCGAGACTCTGGCCCATGTTGCGCTCATCGCCCGACGTGGCGACCAGTGGTTCAGGGATCGAGGGGTCGCCGATGCACCGGGAACCATGCTTCTTACAGTGAGCGGGGACGTGTACGCCCCGGGTGTGTACGAGGTGGACGTTGGCACACCGCTCACCGCCGCGCTTGCCCTCGCGGGCGGCCCCACGATTCCCGTGTCCGGCGTGCTCATCGGCGGGTATTTCGGTTCCTGGCTCGCCGGAGGGCAAGCCGCAGACACTGCGCTGACGCCGGGGCAGGTCACCCTCGGCTGCGGGGTTGTCGGGGTCGTGGGCGTGGATGTCTGCCCCCTGCGCGAGGCGGCGGGGATCGTGTCGTTCCTGGCCGCGGAGAGCGCAGGCCAGTGCGGCCCGTGCGTGTACGGCCTGCGCGCCATCGCAGACGCGATGAACCGCCTGGCAGCGGGTGACGCGGATCGTGGAGACCTCATCCGCCTCGAGCGCTGGACTGCGATGGTCGAGGGGCGGGGCGGCTGCCGGCACCCCGACGGGGCGGTCCACCACGTCCGATCGGCGCTCTCGGCGTTCAGCGCCGACGTGGATCGGCACATCGCGGGCTCACCCTGCCCGGTGCCGGGCCGGTTGGCCCTGGCCACGCCGCACCGCCGGCGAGGATGGCGGTGAGCGAACCTCCCGCACCTGAGGCACCGCACCTGCGACTCAACCCCACGCGTTGCGACGGCGCGGGGTACTGCGCAGAGCTGGTTCCCGAGCTGATCTGTCTCGATGACTGGGGATACCCTGTCATCGATGGACGCCCGATCCATGAGGACCGCCTCCGTCACCTCGCGGCCCGCGCCGTCCAACAGTGTCCGCGCGTGGCGCTGCAGCTGACCACGGGTTCGTCCCGCAGGTAAGCCTCAGTCCCCAGGGTGACCCGGCGTGGCGGACGCCGAGGGGTCCGGCCGCTCCGACGGGGCGCTGCTTCCGTCCGGGCGCTCGGTGGGCTCGCCGCTCCACCTGCCGCCCGCCGTTTCAGTCGGATGCGGGCTGCTGCCAGGCTGGGCAGGCGCCGTCCCTTCCTCGGAGCCGCCGGGGCTCGGCCTGCCACCCAGGTACGCGGCCCGTTCGGACGCCAACTGGTGCTCATCCTCGTTCTACTGCCCCCACAGGGGCGACGAATGATCAGGGGGCAGGTCGCGCTGCGCCGCGTCGAGCTCGGCCGCAGCCTCTGCGAGGCTGGCGGCCGGCGCGATCCCATGGCGCGCGTCGGCCAGGCTCTGGGCGGCGAAATCGAGGTGCAACGCGGCCAGGTTCGCCCCTGGCAGAGCGAGCTGAACGCCCTGCCGCGCGGTGCGGACGCCGTGCAGCGGCGACCCCGCCGGTGCGTTCCATCCGGATGTTGCCACCACGGCGGCAGCCGCCACCGCGACGGCGAGCGCCCCCGCTACCCGCCAGGCGCGATGGCGGCCCCGGAATGCGAGGCTGAGATGTGTCAGTGCGGGGTGTCCCGGACGGTTACCCGCGGCCACAGCCTGCATCAGCGCGGCCCGGGCGCGCTCTCGCGCCCCGGCATCGGCCGGCCGCAGACTGTCCTCGCGCCATGCCGCCAGGTGCTGGTCGAGCTCGTCGTCAGGAGTGGTCACGTGGGTGTCCTCGCGAGGATCCGCCGCAGGGACGCAAGCGCCCGGTGCTGCAGCGACTTGACCGCTCCCACGCTGCGTCGCGTGGACGCGGCCACCTCCTCCAGGGAGAGGTCGAGCACGAAGCGCTGGACGAGGATGTCGCGCTGTTCCTCGGTCAGGTGCGCCATGGCGCGGCGCAACTCGCCCGCCTGGATTCGCATCTCGGCGGAGGCGACGGGGTCGTGCGCGTCCACCACGCCCAGCTCCAGCGGTCGCCGCTCCCGCCCGCGCCGCCGGAGGCGGTCGACGACCTTGTGACGGCAGATGTGCAGCAACCACGCCTGGACCACCGGCTCGTGGTCGTCGCGAAGATTGCGCAGCGACCCCACCGCCGCGACGAAGGTCTCCTGGGTCACGTCCTGGGCGTCCTCCCATGCGCCGAGCCGAGCCAATGCGTAGGCGTGGACGTCGGAATGGAATCGCGTGAAGAGCACATTCCACCCGCGCGAATCGCCGCGCCTCGCCGCCGCTACCGCCTCAGCGATGCGGTTGGATTCTTGAAGGATCGGCCCGCCCCCACCGGTAACATCACCTGAAGGTCGCTCGGCGTCGTCGCGTGGATACGGCCGGTCAACCGCCATGCGCGGCGGCATCGCTCAGCCCGCAGCCGGTTGCCGGCCGGGTGGGCGCGCCGCACCCTTGCAGCACCGCATCCCATCCACTGCAGGCGATCAGCACCCTCATCTTCTATGCCGCCGGCGACCCGCCGGACCGGTGCCGCAGCCGTTCCATCTCACGCTCCACGTCCGCGTCGGTGATCGGCTTGCGGAGGAAGGCGTCCCAGGCGTGGAGCACGAGTCCTACGCTCCACAGACCGAGCACCCATCCGGGCCAGAAGTAGCCCTGGGCCGTCACCGCCCAGATGGCCACCAACCCCAGGTTGACGACCACGAACGCGGCCATATGGTTGCCGAAATCACGCCGGTCCCGGACCCGCTTCGCGGCCAGGTCGCGTAGCTCGTGGAATTCTTGGCTCATCGTCCTCACCTCCGGTGGTGGATCACTGTTCTCACCATGACCTCGCCACGCGGCCGCTACCAGGGTCGGAGGTCACGCCCGTCAGGCCCTCCGGCATGTGCAGCACGTTGGTGACACAGGAGGAGGGATGCTAAGAGGAGAGCACGCCACCCAGAACGCCTGGCCGCAGTCCGTGTCCGACCTCACGAAACGGCAACCAAGCCCAGCGAGAAGATCTCATACCGGGAACCAGCGGCCGTAGGGAATGCGCCGCCCGGCCGACCTTGGGGCCTCGATCGAGAACGCGGGTGCGGTGCGCTAATGACCGTCAGGAAGGACGGTGTCGTACATCTCGATCAGCGAGCCCGAGCCTCCGCAATCTGACGATGTGCTCGAATCGCAACTGCCCACCGTCCAGCAGTCATCCTCGTCCGAACATGAAACGCTTGTGACCAGCGCCGTCGCGTTGTGAGCCGGCGGGTTGATGATCCTCCAGGCGGAGCCATCGTAGAGCTGCACGAGCGGCCGTTCGGCCCCGGCGACCGACCGAACCTCGCCGGCCGCCCAGCATGCCTGGGCGCGCGCACAGCTGACGCCCGTCAGCCAACCAGTGCTGCTGAACAGCGGGCGGGGGGTGGTGACGACGCTCCAGCCGGAACCGTCATTGCCCTCGATCAGCGGCCAACGGACGCCGCGGGTGGTGATGCTTCCGACCGCCCAGCATTCCGGCACGGCGCTGCAACTCACGCCACTCAGCGTCGCCGACTCACCCCCGACCACAGCGGCGACGACGGTCATCCATCTGGCGCCGTCGAGGCGCGCAGCCAGCGGGTGCTCCGCTTCGACCCCGACCGTCCAGCAGCTGCCGTCCCGCTGGCAGGTCACGGCGTTCAGAGACGCATCCCCGGCCGCTGGTGTGGAGGGCGGCTGCGCCAAGGTCCAACGGTTGCCGTCGAAGTGCTCGACGAGCGGTCGCATTGGTGAAGCGGCGAACGAGCCCACTGCCCAGCAGTCGGTCGACCCGGCGCAGGCGACGCCGCGAAGCCCGGCGACGTTGCTGCCAGCGACCGGTGCAGCCCTGACTATCGACCACGATCCACCTGCGTGGTGCTCGATCAATGGAACGGTGCCGCCCGGGCTTGAGTCGGTCCCGACGGCCCAACATTCGCCACTGCTCTGGCAGGACACACCGAGGAGGGCGTACCCATGCCCCGCCGGCGGAGCGGCCGTCGTTGCCATCGCCCAACCGCCCCCGGTGTACTCCTCGATCACGGCCCGGGCACGGGTCGGCGAGTCGCCGTTGCTGCCAACCGCCCAGCACGTGGTGGCGTTCACGCAGTCGACGCCTTGGAGCGGGCCACCGGGCGCCGGGGCCGCCACCACCGATCCGGGCGCGCGGCGGACGGGCGCACCCGCCTGCCCACAAGCGCTGAGCAGGGCAGCGACCGATGTCGCGATCACGATTGCGCGTCCTGCACCCATGAGCGTTGACTCTGGAGCAGCGCCCCCCTCCTGGGCTCTCAATCGCCAGAGCCTCAACAATCACACCAATCGGGTCAGCTGCGGACCTCGCGGGTTTCGGCGTGATCGGGTCCCGGGAAATTGGTGGTGAGTAGCGGCACGGTGGAGGCGTACTCGCCGTAGTAGGTCAGTGGAACGACTTCAGCTGCGCCCAGAGCTGGGCCAGCGGCAGCCGCGGCCGCGTGCACAGCGCGATCGGCGACCCGAACTCCTGGTTGTGCCGGCCGTACCGGTTGGTCACGGTCGCCACCTGTGAGCAGCCCTCGAAGAGCGTGCCGAGGAACGCCGGGGCGAAGCCGACGGCGATCACCGGACCGGTGAGGCTCGCCGGCTTCCAGTAGTAGTAGCTGAGCTCCCCACTGTGCGCCTCGGGCAGCCCGAGCGACGCCCCGAGGGTGTCGACGGCGCCGGCTTCGCCGTAGTTGTTGGTGAGGATCGTGGTCGCAGCGCGCTGGGTCGGCCCGATTCCGTCGTACACGAGGGCGACCTGGCCCACCAGGTCGTCCCAGCCGACGGTGTCGGCGAAGTCGGTGCGGATGCTGGCGAGTGAGGAGCGGGCCATCGTCGCCTCCGGCAGGAGCGGGATGGCGATGGGCAGTAGCACCACCGCCTGCAGGATCAGCGCGGCGGCCGTCGCGCGCGGCAGCCAGCGGCGGCGCTCCGCCGTCCATTGCTCGATGGCGCATGCCCCGGCGGCGAGCAGCACCGGGTCGAGCGGCCCGATGTAGTAGCCCTTGCCGACCAGCAGGAAGACGGCGAAGGCCACCGCGGCGGCGATGCCGATCACCCGGCGCCCGGCGCCGGCGAGCAGCCCCCAGAGCACCGCCACCCTCGACTACTTGGACACCTGCCCCACCACAGACTCCTCAGCACCCAGGAACCTCAGGCGCCCGACGACAGCCCGCACCACC
>JANWHI010000158.1 GCA_025450495.1 Candidatus Dormiibacter sp.
ATGGTCGAGGAGCTGCTCGAGCTCAGCACCATCGAGTCCGGGCTCCGGCCCATGGCCAGCGAGCGCGTCCCCATCAGCGTGCTCATGGGGAGCCTCGACCGTCTCCGCCCGCTCGCCGAGAGCAAAGGTGTGACGCTCGACGTCAGCGTCGCGCCGGGGACCCCCGACCTGGTCGGCGATGCGTCGCACCTCGGTCAGGTCCTCCGCAACCTGGCGCACAACGCGATCAAGTTCACGCCGTCCGGCGGCCTCATCTCCATCACCGCCGCACCCGGCACCGCCGGCCAGGTGGTCCTGCGCTGCCGTGACACCGGGGTCGGGATCACGCCCGCCGACCTGCCCCGCATCTACGAGCGCTTCTGGAAGGCGGACAGCTCGCGGCAGCGCGACGGTGAGGGATCGGGGCTCGGCCTGGCGATCGTTCGCCACGTCGTCGAGGCGCACGGAGGCACCGTCACCGTGAGCTCCGAGCCGCGCCATGGGACCGAGTTTCAGGTCGTCCTCCCCGCCGCGGTGGACTTCTGAACGCGGAGCGATTGCTCGGCTTGCCGGGGCGGAACTGGGTTGGTTACCATGCGACGATAGTTACGACGTAGAAAGCTTCCTTGCAGGGGGAGGCCCATGGCGGAACGTGTCCTCGACCTCGATGCGTCGCCGCCGATCGAGGCGCTGCCGGCGCTTCTCGACCGGCATTCGGAGCTGCTCGACCACGGTCTTCGAAAGACCGCTCCCCGTACGCGGGGGCTGCTCCGGCAGATGTCCGCCTACCACCTCGGCTGGACGGACGCGCAGGGCCATCCGGCGAACGATCCCGCCGGCAAGCGCATCCGCCCCGCGCTGGCGCTCTGGGCTTGCGAGTCGCTCGGAGGCGATCCGGCGTGGGCGTTGCCCGCGGCCGTCGCGGTGGAGCTCATCCACAACTTCACGCTGATCCACGACGACATCCAGGACGGCGACCAGCTCCGCCGCCACCGCCCCACCGTGTGGACCATCTGGGGCGCCGAACAGGGCATCAACGCCGGCGACGGCATGTTCGCCAACGCGATGAGCGGCCTGCTCGCCCCGGGTCCGCGCCCGGGACGTCGAATGCGCGCGGCTCACCTGCTGAGTGCAGCCGTCGTCCAGGTGGTCGAAGGCCAGTGCCTCGACCTGTCGCTCGAGGGCCGCGCCGGCGCCGCGCAGGCGACCTATCTCCGGCTGGTCACGATGAAGACGGGCGCGCTCATCGGCGCCGCGATGGCTGCGGGAGCCGTGCTCGCCGGCGCGCCCCGCGCTGTCGCCCAGCGCTTCGACGCCGCGGGGAGGCTGCTCGGGCTCGCATTCCAGGTTCGCGACGACTGGCTCGGGACGTGGGGCGACCCCCAGGTCACCGGCAAGGGCCGGAGCGGCGACCTGCGCCGGCGCAAGCTCACCTATCCGGTTGTCGCCGCGTACGAGGTGGCGACGCCCCCCCGGCGCCGCGAGCTGCGCCGGCTCTTCCGCGAACGTGAGCCCGGCGGGGAGTTCCGCCTGCGTGCGCTCCTCGACGACCTGGGCGGTCCCGCACTGACCGCCGGGGTGCCGATGGTGCTGGCCCGCGACGCAATCGCGGCGCTCACCGGCCTCCCCGACGAGGCGCTCACCGACTTCGCGGATCTGGCGATCCATGTTGCTGAACGCAACCGTTAACACGAGCACCGACACGAAGACCGGATCGCGCACGGCCTCGCGCAAGGACGAGCACCTGCGCATCAACATCGACGAGGACGTCGCCGCCAAGGGCATCGAGAGCGGTTTCGACGACTGGCGTTTCGTGCATCGCGCGCTGCCGGAGATCGACCTCGACGACGTGGAGCTGCGCACCCACCTGCTCGGCCGCCACGTCGACGCGCCATTGCTGATCTCCTGCATGACCGGAGGCACCGAGCAGACGCGGATCATCAACGAGCGGCTCGCGCGGGTCGCTCAGGCTCACGGCCTCGCCATGGGGCTCGGTTCCTGCCGAGTCCTGCTCGAACAACCTGAGGTGCTCCCGACGTTCGACGTGCGTGAGCTGGCGCCCGACGTGCCGCTCCTCGCCAATCTCGGTGCCGTCCAGCTCAACCTCGGCGTCGGCACCGACGAATGCCGTCACCTGCTTCGCACGCTGCGCGCGGACGCCCTCGTGCTGCACTTGAACCCGTTGCAGGAGGCGCTCCAGACGTCGGGCAACACCGCATTCAGCGGACTCCTCGCGCGCGTCGCTGCGCTGTGCGCAACCCTCGGGGCACCGGTGATCGTCAAGGAGGTCGGCTGGGGCGTCGCCGACGACCTGGTCACGCGACTCCTGGATGCCGGGGTTGCCGCCATCGACGTCGCCGGAGCCGGCGGCACTTCGTGGAGCGAGGTCGAGCGACATCGCATGACCGACCCGGTACGCGCCCGCGTTGCAGCGTCATTCGCCGGCTGGGGCATCCCGACCACCGAGGCGTTGATCCGCGCGCGGAGCGTTGCGCCGGGCAGCGTGCTGATTGCCAGCGGCGGTGTGCGCGACGGGATCGATGTCGCCAAGGCGCTGACGCTCGGTGCCGACTCGGTCGGCATCGCCGGGCCGCTGGTGCGCGCCGCTGCCGCCGGCGATGACGCGCTCGAGGAGACCGTCTCCGTGATCCTCGAGGAGTTGCGTCTCGCCATGTTCTGCGTCGGCGCGTCGCGCGTCCGCGACCTGCATCGCGATGCGCACCTGGTGCGCTGCGACGGGCGAGCCCTCTGATGGCCCAACCCGTGGTGTCGCTCGAGGCGGCCGATGCCTACTGCCGCCGGCTAGTGAAGCACTACGAGAATTTCACGGTCGCCTCGCGGCTCTCACCACGAGGGCTGCGTCGCGACCTCACCCGCGTGTACGCGTTCTGCAGATTCACCGACGACCTCGGCGACGAGAGTGGTGACCGGGCGGTGGCGATGCGCCGTCTCCGCCGCTGGCGGGACGAGACACGCGAGAGCTTCGAGCATGACGAACGCACCCATCCGGTGCTCGTCGCGCTGACCGACACCGTGCGCCGATTCCAGCTGGATGCTCAACCCTTCATCGACCTCATCGATGCCAACGTGCAGGACCAGCGCGTCGACACCTACGAGGACTGGCCGGCGCTGCGCGGGTATTGCACCCACTCCGCGTCGCCGGTCGGGCGAATCGTGCTCCGACTTTTCGATATTCGTGATCCGGCCGCGGTGTCGCTGAGCGACGACGTCTGCATCGGCCTGCAACTTGCCAACTTCGCGCAGGACGTCTCCGTCGACAGGCGGCTCGGCCGCACCTACCTGCTGCAGAGCGAGATCCGCGAGCACGGGATCGATGGTGCAACCCGCGCCATGTGCAACCGCGCGCGGACCTTGCTCGCGTCGGGCATTGCACTGGAGACGCTCGCACCGCCACGGTTGCGCGTGCAGCTTGCGCTGTATCGCCTCGGCGGCGAGGCGATCCTCGACGCCATCGCCGCGACCGGCTATCGCACTGCAACCCAGCGCCCGGCCGTCGACCGTGCGGCCCGTGTTCGCATCGTCACCGCGGCGCTCTCGGCGGGACTGCGTCGTGGTCAGGCACGGGGCGCGGCGGTGGCGGCGCGACCCGCGGGAGAGCGACGTGCTTGACACACCGACGGCGGGTGGCGTCCGTGCGCTGGAGCGGTATTGCGAGGACATGGCACGCCGGGAAGCCGCCAACTTCTACTGGGGATTCATCGCGCTGCCACGCCATCAGCGCACCTCGATCTACGCGCTCTACGACTTCGCACGGCAGGTCGACGACGACGCTGACCTCGACGGCCGCGCCTCGCGCGACCAGCGCCTCGAGCACCATCGTCGCCGGCTCCGCGACACCCGTCCCGGCGACAGCACCGACCCGGTGATGGGATTGCTCGCAATCGCGATGCGACGCCACGCGATCCCGCTGTCCGAGCTGGACATGCTTATCGACGGTGTCGCCATGGACCTGACCACCACGCGCTACGAGACCTGGGAGGAGTTGCGCGCGTACGCCAACCTCGTCGCGTCGGTGGTGGGACGCATGTGCGTGCGCATCTTCGGGTTTCAAGATCCGATCGCCCTCGAACGCGCCGATGAGCTGGGGGTCGCGCTGCAGCTGATCAACATCCTGCGTGACGTGCAGGAGGATGCGAGCCGCGGTCGCATCTACCTGCCGCTCGGTGAGCTGAAGGAGTTCGGCATCACCGAGAGCCACATCCTCGATGGCCGGGTCGCACCCGGCTGGCACGCGT
This sequence comes from Candidatus Dormiibacter sp., assembly GCA_025450495.1. Next base: position 4,236 of record JANWHI010000158.1, read on the forward strand.
TCATGGCGATGCAGATCGGACGTGCGCGGCAGCTCCACGCCACCGGCATCCGTGTGACCGAGTCGATCCCGAAGCAGCCGGCCGTGTGCGTGCGCACCATGGCAGGGATCTACCTGGGGATCCTCGACCGGATCGAGGCCGCTCCGGAGCTGCCGCTTCGCGGACGGGCGCGCCTCTCGAAGGCGGCGAAGCTCGGCGTGATGGCCCGCTCCTGGCTGGCGGCGGTATGAGCCGGCAGCCGCGTGTCGCGGTTGTGGGGGCGGGACTCGCGGGCCTCACCGCTGGGATCGCGCTCGCCCGGCGCGGCTGGCGTGTCGACCTCTACGAGCGCTCCCGTCTGCTCGGCGGCAAGGCGACGTCGTTCGAGGTGGAGGGCCACGAGGTCGACTGCGGGCAGCACGTCGTGCTCGCCTGCTGCACCGCGACCCTCGACCTGGTCGATGAGCTCGGGCTTCGCGACTCCCTCTACATACAGCCCCGATTCGAGGCGACAGTGCTTTCGCGTACGCGTCCACCCGCTCACCTGCGCGCATCGTCGCTGCCGGCGCCCTTCCACCTGATGGCGGGGTTCGCACGCTATCCGCACCTCACCACGCTGGATCGCATCCAGGTGGCACGCGCGCTGCTGGCCGCACGCGGCGACCGGTCACCGAAGGGCGACATGGCCTCCTGGTTGCGCCGTCATCACCAGAGCGGGGGCGCATTGCGAGCCTTCTGGGATCCGTTCCTGGTGCCTGCGCTCAACGCGCCGCTCGACCGTGTGTCAGCCGAGATGGGATTGTTCGTCATCCGGACGGCCTTTCTCGGCGACCGCGATGCCGCGCGCATCGCCTACCTGCGCGTCCCGCTGGTCAGGCTGGCGGAGGCCGCTGCAGCGCGGTTCGACGGCGTCCACCTGCGTCAGGCTGTGGTCGGACTGCATCGCGAGGGCAACCGCGTGACCGGCGTGAAGCTGAGCGGCGGGACGGGCGCGGCATGCGACGCCTGCGTCCTTGCGGTGCCGCCGAGGCGTCTCAGCTCGATCCTCGAGGACGCACCTGCTCTGGGCGTCGAGGGTCTCGATGCGTTCCAACCCATGCCGATTGTCGATGTGCATCTCTGGTACGACCGACCCGTGCTGGATTGCGACTTTGCAGCGCTGCTCGATTCACCGGTGCAGTGGGTATTCGAGAAGTCGCCGGGCTACGTCTGCTGCAGCATGAGCGCGGCTGACGACCTCGTCCAGCGACCGGAGCGCGAGCTCGTCGAGCTCGGTCGCAAGGAGCTCGCCGCGGTGCTGCCCGGGGCCGCGCGAGCGCAACTGCTTCGTGGTGCCGCCACTCGCGACCCCGACGCCACCTTCATCCCCGCTCCGGGTGTGCGCCGCCCCGGGCCGGCCACCACGCTTTCCAACCTGGTGATCGCCGGCGCATGGACCGATACCGGATGGCCCGCGACCATCGAGTCGGCGGTCTTGAGTGGACGGACCGCGGCCCTCACC
>JANWHI010000159.1 GCA_025450495.1 Candidatus Dormiibacter sp.
CACCGCGGGCGCACTCCACCGTGGACGGCCGCGCCGCGTCGGTGCGCGAATGCACGACGAGCTCGCGCATGTCGGCGCCCAGAGTCGCGAACCAGCGCCGCGCAGCGGCTGCCGCTCGTTCGGGACGAACGCGGGCGGCGGCGCACACGACATAGGCCGGCCGGCCCGCGGCCGCCTCGACGAGGATGCGATCCTGTGCTTCGTTGCCAGGCCCGAACTCGCCGCCACCGACCAGGGCAAGTACGCCGCTCATCGCGCTGACAATAGGTGCGGGGCGGCCGGAGCCGCCTTGCTCCCTACACTGTCGCGCGCATGATCGATACCGAGAAGTACGCGACGGCGACCATCGTGTCGCGTCGCGATCTCGCCACCGACCTCTGGGTGGTGCGGATCCGTCCCGACATCGAGCTCCCCTTCCGTCCCGGGCAGTACGTCACCCTCGGCCTGGAGCTTGACGGCCGCATCATCGAGCGCCCCTACTCGATCGCCTCCGATCCCGCCGAGGGGGAGATCGAGCTCTTCATCGAGCGCGTTCCCGAGGGTGAGCTGTCGGCACCTCTGCACGACCTGCCGCTCGGCGATAGCACCCTGGTACGCAAGCGCTGCAAGGGCCTCTTCCTCAAGGACGCCCCGGTCGTCGACATGCCCCACCTGTTCGTCGCCACCGTGACGGGGATCGCGCCCTTCGTCAGCATCCTGCGCAGCCTGGTCCGGCGGCTGTCCACCGGCGAGTGGACCGCGGACAAGCCCGTGATCGCCCTGCAGGGCGCCAGCCGGTCCGAGGAGCTCGGCTACGAGGAGGAGCTTCGCGCGCTCGACGCGGCCCACGACTGGTTCACCTACGTGCCCACCATCAGCCGGCCCTGGGAGGAGGCGGAGTGGTCCGGAGAGACGGGCCGTGTCGAGGACGTGATGCGCAAGTACGCCGACGCCGCCGGCATGCGCCCCGGCCACGGCGCCGTCTTCCTCTGCGGGAATCCCGAGATGATCGGCAAGGGTCGGGGCATCATGCACCGGCGCGGCTTCGCCGACAAGGAGATCCGCGAAGAGCAGTACTGGCCCGACTAGCGACGGGGGAGCAGGTTCCCCGTTTATTTGAAGCCGTAACGGCCCTCGTGGAAGTCGCCGGTCTGCACCCAGTGGTCGATGACCAGGTCGACGACCGCGTCGTTGACCTCCGAGAGCCCCAGCGTGCGGGCGTTGCCCTCCACGGCCTCGAGCACCTGGCCACGGACGAAGTCGGGAATGCGCTGGAAGCGCGACCGCGCCGAGTCCGTCCAGGGCAGGGCGTCGCGATCGCGCTCCTCGATGGCGTGCGACACACGGCCCCAGAGCTCGTATTTGACGTCCATCTCCGCCGGGGTGATGGTGGTGCCGAGGCCGAGCTTATGGGCGGTCCACTCGACCCGCCAGCGGGTGAGGTCGCGACAGAACTCGGGGACGTCGGCGAGCCGCGCCTCGGCCTCCGGCGTCCAGGTGAACACCACCTCGGTGCCGGTGCGCTCGCTGAGCGGGTGGCCGTAGCCGAGCTTCTTGCCCAGGGTCTTGACGAAGAGGTCGGTGATCGCTTCGACGCCATCGCGTTCAGCCCGGGCCTCGACGACGCGCTCGGCCATGGCAGCCGCGCGGTCGGGATCGAGCCGGCTGACCGGCGCCCGCTCGCGACCGGCCAGGACCGCGCGGTGCGCCTCCTCTGTCCAAGGCGCCGACGGATGTGCCGTACCCGCAGGCACCGGACAAGCGGGTGCCGCGACGTCGTGGGCGACGGGACAGCGGGGCGTCTGCGGTTCGCCGGCCATCGCTCACCTCCACAGCCCGGATCGGTCGAGAGCGATTCTACCGAGGGTGGATCGCCGGGGGCCGTCACATCCGTCAATGTGCCGTGCGGCTATCATCAAGGCGCCCACTTTCCGGCGGTTCCGGCGCAGTGCGGAGCCGTCGCTCGGGGTGGCCGACGTCGCATCCTCGTGGCAGGGAGCGGATGTACTCCAACATCTACGTCGCGCTCGACAACTCCGAGCATTCGGACGCCGCCAGCACGGTGGCCCTGGATCTCGCGAGCGTCTTTGATGCACGTCTGGTCGGCATGCACGTCTACGCGGCGCGCATGCACGACTACCGCTTCAAGCAGATGGAGTACACGCTCCCTGAGGAGTACCAGGACGAGGCCGAGCTGCTCCGCCAGCGACGCATCCACGACAGCCTGATCACCACCGGCCTGGAGCTGATCAGCGACAGCTACACCGACGTGCTTCGCTACCGGTGCCTGGAGCGCGAGGTGCGCTTCGAGGCGAGGATGCGCGACGGCCGCAACTGGCAGGAGCTGGTCGCCGACATCGACGAGAGCCCGGATGTCGACCTGGTGATCATGGGCGCTCTGGGAACCGGCGCTGTCAAGGAGTCTCAGCTGGGCAGCGTCACTGACCGGGTGGCCCGGCGCATCCGCCGTGACCTGCTGATCATCCGCACCACCAGCGATACCGCCAGCGCAGGGGGCATCCTGGTGGCGGTCGACGGATCGCCGCAATCGTTCGCCGGGCTGCGCACCGCACTGGCCCTCGGCAAGGCCCTCGGCAAGGGCGTCGAGGCGGTGGCGGTGTACGACCCATACCTTCACTACGCGGTGTTCAACGGCATCGTCGACGTGCTCTCCGAGAAGGCCTCGAAGATCTTCCGCTTCAAGGAGCAGGAGGCCCTCCACGAGGAGATCATCGACACCGGCCTGGCCAAGATCTACGAGTCGCACCTGCGCGTGGCGCGCGCCACCGCCGCCGAGGAGGGCGTCGACCTGCCCATCACGCTGCTCGACGGCAAGGCCTTCGAGCGAGTGCTGCGCCACGCGCGCGAGACGCGGCCCTGGCTGCTCGTGCTCGGTCGGATCGGCGTTCACTCCGACGCAACGATGGACCTGGGCAGCAACACCGAGCAGCTGCTGCGGCTGGCACCCTGCAACGTTCTGGTCAGCAGCGGCAGCTACACACCGCCCATCGACGTGCGCGCCGACGCGTCGGTGGTCTGGACACCGGAAGCGGAGGACCGCCTGGCGGCGGTGCCCGGTGGGGCGCGCGGCTTGGCCAGGACCGCGGTGCTGCGCTGGGCCATGGAGCGCGGCCACAGCGTGGTCTCGTCCGGTGACGTCGCCGTCGCTCTCGACGAGCTGATGCCGTTCGCGCGGACCATGCGCAAGATAGCCGAGACTGCAGCGACAGTCGACGGTGCGGAACGCGCGATGGTGGCCGAGCCCCCTCTCGAGGACGCGCGCGCCGTCTGCCGCACCTGCGGCTACGCGGCGCGGAGCGAGACACCGCAGCGCTGCCCGGTGTGCGGCGGTGACGCGAATGGGTTCGAGAAGCTGGACAGCGATGCGCTGAGGGCGGCCGCCGCGGGCGAGGGCGACGCCGCCCAGACCGCGTTCGACGGCGCCAAGCTCGGCTGGACCGTGGAGGCGCGACGAGTCCTGCAGCAGCTTCCCGCCGGCTACCTGCGCCGCCGCGTCAAGGCGATCGTCGAGAAGCACGCCCGGACGCGGCGGCTGCCGGCGATCACCGCGGAGGTTGCCGAGCCATTCGTGGCCCCCGAGCTCGACGCCCTCGACGAGAGCGCCGGTCCCCACCGCGCCCCGATCGGCGTGGAACGCCACACCGGACCGCAGGTCGACCAGCGCCGCCGGCTGCCCTGGACCGACGAGGCCGATGATCGGGTCGACCGAATCCCCGCCGGCTTCCTGCGTAACCTCGCCACCGAGCAGGTCGAGCGCCTGGCGATCGCGCTCGGTGCTCCCGAGGTGGGCGTCCTCCACGTCGAAGCGGGCATCGCGGAGGCGCGGGCGCGCATGCAGCGCAGCGGTGAGGCGGGGAGCGAGCCGGCTGCGTGCCCGGTGCGCGGCGAAGAGCCCTCTGCCGCCGGCGGGTGCCCGGTGCACCATTCTTCGCCGGCAGCGACGAATGCAACGCGCACCGGCACGGCCCAGCGCGTCGGGAGCCTCAACGAGATCACCGCCCCGGTGGTCGACGACCTGGGCCGGAGGATGACCGCGCCGATCCCGGACAGCTGACGATGCTCGGCCTCCAGATCACGACGCCCGATTTCCCGGGGATCGGCAACAACGTGTCCGTCGGCATCGCCTTCCTGGTCCACATCCTCATCGCGGAGTTCAGCCTCGGCGCCATCACCCTGGCGGTCGCTGCCGAGTGGCACCACGTCCGCACCGGCGACGAGCGGACGATGCGCTATGCGCGCAGCCTCGCCAACGCCTACTACCTCATCTTCAGCCTCGGCGCCACCTTCGCGGTGTTCGCGGTGGTGCTGCTCACCGGCCTGTGGGCCAACCAGTTCGGCCAGCTGGTCAACAAGTTCCTCCCGCTGGTGGCGTTCGCCTTCCTGCTTTTCCTCGTGCTTGCACCCCTGCTGGTCTGGTACCGCAACACGTTCGCATCGATGGAGGCGCGCAAACATGCCGTGCTCGGTACGGCGGTCTTCGCGCTGCAGACCCTGTTCATGGTGCTCATCGTGGGCATCGACGCCTACCTCATCAACCCCGTCCATGCCGGCCTCACCGAGCCGGCGTTCAACCCGGTGTACTGGCCGCTCCTCGTCCATCGCCTGATCGGCAATGTCAGCTGGGCCGCGCTCTTCTGCGCCGCCTACGCGGCGCTGAAGCTGCGCGGCAGTCGTGGTGAGCCCCCCGAGCGAGCGTTCCAGTCGTGGGCGGCGCGGGTCAACCTGCGCATCGGTCTGCTCACCGGCCTGCTCATGCCGGTGGTGGGATTTCTCCTCGTGGAAGTCATCAAACAGAGCGAGCCCGGCTACTTCGAGAATCTTCTCAGTGGCGGAACCGCCGCGTTCATGGTTGCGCAGGAGTGCCTGGTCGGCGCCATGTTCATCGGCGGCAACATCGCGCTGGCGAGCGAGGACGGCGGCCCGCGTGAATGGACGTTGCTGAGTTGGGTGGCGATCACCGTCGCGTTGGTCGGGATGACGGTTGCGGCGCTGCCCAGCGCGGTGCTCGGCGACAACCTCAACGCGCTTCGTTACTGGGGACTGGGCGCAGCCACGGCGGTGACCGCTTTCCACACACTGTCGCGGCTTCGCGGTCCTCGACTCCGCCAGGACGACTCGCTGCGGATCACCGGGTCGGTGTCGCGGATCGGACGCAACGCGGTGGTCACCGTCGGCACCATCGCGGTGGTCACCGCTCTGCTGATGGGCTACATCAAGGAACACGCCCGTGGCGACTACGCGATCTACGGCGAGCTGCGCCAGGTCGATGCCCATCAGCCGTATCAACCAACCCAGAGCCTCTATCCGTGATCGGCGCACTGCTTGCTCGTGCCGCCCAGTTCCAGGCCGCCTGGTACTTCTCGCTGCTGCTCTCTGCCATCCTGCTGCTCATCCTGCTCGGCATCGGCTACGCGCTGGGCGGCATCCGCCGCCTCTGGCGCGACGGTGAGCACGGTCCTGCGGCGGTGCTGGCCGGAGCCATCACGATCGCGTTCCTGGCATTCATCGGCATGTACGCGGTCATGATCGGTGGGCTGATCGTAGTCCAGCGAGGCGGGTCGTGAAGGAGCTCTCGCGCCGTGAGCTGTTGATCCGCGGAACCGGCCTTGGCATGGGGCTGGTGGGCGTGATGCTCAGCGTCCCCGCCGTGGGCTTCCTGCTCAGCCCGCTGTTCACCAAGCAGAGGGTCTCCTGGGTGACGGTGGGGCCCATTGACAGCGTGCCGGTCAACCAGCCGACCGCATTGTTTGCAGATGTCCCGGTCGGCACTGGGTATGCGGCCCCCCCGGTGAAGCGTGTCGTCTACGTGGTCAAGAAGGCCGACGGCAAGGTCCGCGCACTGAGCAACATCTGTACGCACATGCAGTGCGACGTGCACTGGGATCCCTCGCTGGGCAACTTCCTCTGCCCCTGCCACGGTGGCCTCTACGACATCGACGGGACCAACGTTGGCGGCCCACCACCGCAGCCGCTTGCCCAGTGGAAGCACCGCTTCCGCACTGACGAGCAGGGGCGCACGGTGCTCGACATCGCGAACCAGCTGGACGAGTCGATCTAGTGGATCAGCAGGGGCTGCGCCGATGATCGTCAGCCGTTGGATCACGAGGCCGTTCAAGACCCGCCTCCGCGCCGGGATGGAGTGGTTCGACGACCGCACCGGGTTCACCGATCTGCTCCACAGGGGGTTGTACGAGGCGGTTCCCAAGAAGGGGGGCTGGGCATACGCCCTGGGGAGCGCCACCCTGGCGCTGATCCTCCTGCAGCTGTTCAGCGGCATCTTCCTGTTGCTCGACTACGTGCCCTCGGTCAACGACGCGTTCAACAGCCTCGACTATTTGCGCAGCAGCGACGCGTTCGGCGGCTGGGTGCGGGGTCTGCACCTCTGGGGCTCGTACACGCTCATCTTCGTCATCGGGCTGCACATGCTGCGCACCTTCCTCTCGGCGAGCTACAAGCGCCCGCGAGAGCTCAACTGGGTGAGCGGGGCGCTGCTCTTCTTCCTCGTGCTCGGGTTGGCGATCACCGGCGCCATGCTCCCGTGGGACCAGGCAGCGTACTGGACGACCGTGGTGGTGACCAACATCCCGCACTACATCCCCGTGATCGGTGACGGTATCCGCACGCTGTGGCGGGGAGGCGACTTCGTGGGGCCGATCACCCTGACCCGAACCTTCGCCATCCACGTGTGGGTGCTGCCCTTCCTTCTGTTCAGCCTGATCGGCGCACACCTCTACCTGCTGCGACGGCACGGTGAGTTCGGCGCCTGGGTCAACTACGACACCGATCCAGCTGAGGACGAGGAGAAGCAGATCGGCGAGCGCATCCGGCGCGCCGAGCCGCCATACCCCACCAAGAGGATCTCGCGCCGCTATGCGGCGCCGCGCGAGACCGTTCCGTTCTTCCCCAACCAGCTCTTCAAGGACGTGGCCCTGAGCACACTGCTGATCGCGGTGATCTTTGTCATGGGACTGATCTCCGGGGCGCCTCTCGACGCAGCTGCCAATCCGGCGACACTCACCTACGTGCCCACCCCGGAGTGGTTCTTCCTCCCGCTTGACCAATTCCTGGTGGTGGCCCCGACCAACCCCCTGATCGCCATCGGCATCTTCGGTGTGCTGGGGTTGGGCGGCGCGTTGATGGTCCTTCTGCCGTTCATCGATCGCTCGCCGGAGCGCCGTCCGCTGCGCCGGCCCGAGGTCATCATCCCTGCGCTGTTCATGGCGTTCACGGTGATCTTCTTCGCTGTCCTCGGCATCAACCGGCTGTACAACCTGTGAACCCGCGTCTCCTGCTCGACTCGCTGTCGCCGGTCAGCGGCACCATCTTCACCAATGGACTGATCGTCGCCGTTGTCGTGCTCGTGCATATCCAGATCGCCACATATCTGACCGGCTCGTCGACGCTGGCCACGGTCTCCGAGGCCATCTCCATGGCTCGCGGCGACGAACGCCACGGCCGGGTGGCCCACATGATGGTGAAGTCCCAGGTCTACCTCTTCGGGTTCGGCTCGGCGACCGCCATCACCTTCCTCATCTTCGTCCTGGTCGGTTTGTGGGGCATTTTCTGGACGGCGTTGGGGCAGATCACCTTCTGGGCCCTGGTCTTCGAAGGGGCGATGTTCCTTGTCGAGATCGCGCTGCTGTACGGCCTGTATGCCAACTGGGATCGGCTCCAGGCTCACCGCCGCGCCCGGCTGGCGATGATGATCCTGCTCAACATCGCGCTCTGGTGGCAGATGTTCCTGATCGACATCGTGGCCTCCTTCATGCTCACGCCCAACGGCGGTGACGTCAGCCTCCTCAACCAGGTCCTCAACCCCACCAACCTGCCCCTGACGATCCACCGCACCATCGGCAACATCGCCTGGGCAGGCGCGGTCACCGGCTTCGTCGGTGGCTTCAACTACCTGCGCCTCACCCGTCACCAGCGCGAACCGATGCCGGATGCACCGCAGTCCACGCATCCACTGCGCTCCATCGGCGCGATGGCCGCGGGTCACCTGGAGGGGGAGACGCGTCGTCTGGAGATTCTCCACTGGGAATGGGTGACCCAGTGGGGAGTGATCTGGGCAGTTGCCCTGACGCTGCTCCAGCCCTGGGTCGGCTACTCCTACGCCAAGGAGGTGCAGCTCCATGCCAACAGCGCCTGGTACGCGATGATGTTCGGCGACCTCTCCAACGTCTTCCTGCTGCAGATCTTCCTGCTCGGCATGATCTTCAGCCTGGGATCCCTGTACTTCTGGCGGCGCATGGTACGTTCCGATGCTCCGCACCAACGGCGGCAGTTGATGCTTGCCATCGCTCTGATCCTGCTCACCGTGTTGGCCGCCCAGCCGGCCTGGTTCGCACCGACCTACGCCGACGCGATCGCCGCCGCCGGCAACCGAGCATGGTGGGACGGCGGCCTGCTCAACCCGATCGGCAACTTCATCCCCTTCAAGGTTTCCGCCCTGATCGGCATGGTGCTGTTCGGGTTGTGGTCGGTGACCGGGTACCTGTCGGCGCTCTCGCGTGGCCACATCAAGCCCGGCGGTAGCGGTCGCGGTGCGCAGCGTGTCGCGCTGACGATCGGCGTGGCGGTCAGCATCATGATGATCGTCATGGGCGTGATCCGTGAGCACTCACGGCAGCCGTATCTCGTCTATGGCGAGATCACCATTCACCAGCAGATCACCAACCACAACCCGTCCAAACCGGCAGTGGCTCCGGGCCAGCCGTGAGAATTTCA
>JANWHI010000160.1 GCA_025450495.1 Candidatus Dormiibacter sp.
AGCTCGACCGCGCCGGCGAGCCCGATCAATCCTCCGAGCACCGCCGGAATCAGCGCACTCCCGATCACGGCACCCAGGATCGCGTAGGTCACCAGCGTCGTGGCGTTGGGGATCACCCGGGTCATCCACGACACCACGACCGGGAAGACCGGGGCTGCACAGAGCCCGACGAGGGCGAACAGCAGCGGTGCGGCGATGCCGGCGCGGATCCCGAGCAGCAGCGCCACGCTGATGACGAACGCGGGCACCAGAATGCGCTGTGGTGACCATTGCACCGCGAGCGGTGCGGTGAGCACGCGTCCTAGGGTGAACGCCCCCCAGAACACCGACGTCGCTCCGGCTGCGAACTGCGCCGACCACCCGAGGGTAATTAGGTCGGTGGCCTCCCAGGTCCCGACGCCGGCCTCGAGCCCCTCATAAACCAGGAGCATCAGCGCGAAGGTGGCGACGAGCCCCAGCGTGCGCGCGTTGAGCTCTGGAGGCGCCACCGCCGGAGCAGTCTCCTCGTCGACCGCGCGTCGCAGGAACACAACGCAGACGAGCACGCCGGCGCCGACGGCGGCGAAGACGATGGAATAGCCGCCGGTCAGGCCCACCAGCGCCGGGCCGAGGAACGTGCCAACCCCATATGCCGTGTTCACCAGTCCGAGCATCGCGGGGCTGCGGCGCCCATACCTGGTTGCGTAGAAGAGATTGACCAGGACCACGAGGCCGCCGGCGCCGACGCCGAGCACAAAAACCGCGAGCAGAACCAGCGGCCACGTCGGGGCCGCCGCTGCGGCGAGCAGACCGAGGCCGAAGACCACCGATCCAGCCGTGAGTCGCCTGCCGATCGACCAGCGGGCGTGGGTCAGCCCGAGCGCCATCAGGCCGATCACCTCACCGAGAAAGTTCGCGCTGACGATGAGACCCGCGACGCTCACCGTCACGTGGAATCGCTGCGTGATGTGCGGGATCGACGGTCCATACGACGCGATCACGACACCGAGCAGGAGGAAAACGGCGAATCCAGCGATCGTCACCGCCTTCGCCGGACCCTTTTGCTCAGTCATCCGGCTGCACGATACGGGCGTGTGCCTCTAAGAGGGACTCGGGGTCGCCGCGCCGGTCGGTCGTGGCGGTTCCGGATTCAGCAGCGCCTCCTCGTCGGCCAGCGCGATGGCGATCTCTCCTGCGGCGTTGGGGTGCAGCGGCGCGCCATCATTGACACCCTGCACGAACGACTGCTGCGTGCACAGTTCGTGACCCGCGAAGCTGGGGGCGACGGCGTCGAACCCAAAGCTCGCGGCACCGTCCGAAAGCACCGTGTTGAACGTGGTCAGGCGGCTGGAGAGCACGGCCGACTTGGCGGCGGTGATCGCCGGCTGGCCGCGGCACACCGGCTGCGATGGGAGTGGATCGTAATACTCGTTGATGATGACGCGGGGCAATCCCGGGAGCGCGGCCAATCGCTGCAGGAGGTCGTAGTAGTCGATGGTGAAGCTGTCAAGTGCCTGCGAGAACCAAGCAGCCGAGGCCGTGTCGTCACATTGCGGTGCGACCAGGCACAGTTCCATGAGCTGCGTCCAGTGCATCTCGTTCGCGCCGATGCTCACGATGACCGTCTTGACCCCACGCATGGTCTCGAGTCTCGCGAGTTGCGACGCCACCAGCGTGCCGTTGATCGCCTCCGGTCCGAACAACCCCTGCTCGATCGACGCATTGGTACAGGCGAGGTTGACCACCGTGCTGTTGTTCACACCTGCGATGTCAGCCGCGTAGCTGTCGCGGCTGCGCCGGCACGCGGTGTCCTCGCGGCTGGCGTGCACGACCGGCGGATTGCCCGCTCCAGCGGCGGTCGAGTCGCCAATGACAACGGTGCTGATGGTTGGGCTGGGCGCCCTGCGGCCGGTCGGATCCACCGCGAGCGGCGCTCGGCCCACGAGCTGGTCAAGGGTGTGCACCTGCGAGAGCTGCTGCAGTCCCTGGGCGGCGCTGCTGATCGCGAGCGCGTCGACTCCACCCGCCACGACCGCGGAGAGTGCGAGCCCAGCGACGATCAGCTGCCATCGCCGGCGTAAGAGGGCGAGGCCGAGTGCAGCGAGGACCGCCGCGATGAGCACGGTGATGAGCAGCTCGCGAATGAAGTACGCGCTCCAACCGTTACGAAGGTCCTGCCCGAGATGCTGTGGCTCGCGCAGTGCGAGCAGCAACTCGTCGTAGTGCGTGACCTCCGCCCAGAGCAGGCGGGGCCTGATGGGGCCGGAGAACTGCTGTGTGGTGGGAATCGACTGACCGAAGAGCTCGAGGGTCCCCGGCCCAGATGTCGACGCCGCAGGTCCTGCACTCAGCGCAAGGGACTGCCCAGCAGCCTCGACGTTTTGCGCAGGCGCAATCAGCAGGGAGGTCTCGATGCTGACCAGCGGAATGACGGCCGCCAGGCACACCGTGATGGCCACGATGGCGGCGAGTCGCGAGATCGAGGGGCTGCGGGGCACGGATCCAGGCTACCCGGCGGTCCCAAATGCCGCGTCTCCGATGCGGCTTCGTCACCCCGGGACGCCCGCTTCGAGCGCGAGCCCGAGCGGTCGGTGGGTGCAACCTAGTACGCGACGCCCAGTGTGGTCTCGTACGACTTCGTGTCAGTGATTGCGCGCAGCATGGCGTCGGCGACGTCGCCTCGCCCGATGGTCAGGCCACCCTTGAGGTTCTCGCCGTAAGCGGTCCGGTACACACCGGTGCGTGGCTTGTTGGTCAGCCGAGGTGGACGCATTGCCGTCCAGTCGAGTCCGCTGACGCGCAGGCTGTCCTCCGTCAGCGCGAGGTCCACGTACACCTTGCGAAGCACAATTTTGATCAGCGGTGTGGCGAGGTTCCGGGTGAAGAACCCCTCGCCGGGATCCCGCTTCGGCGGGGTGGGGCGCCCAGGCGACGGCATGGTCGCAACCGGCGCCGCGCTGACCGCGATGATCCGCCTGGCACCGGCCGACTGCATCGCAGCCACGATTGCCGCTGTCCCGCGCGATGCGATACCCGACTCGGAGACCCGCCGTGCGCCGAGCCCGGACAGCACGGCATCGGCGCCCTCCACCGCGCCGCGTAGCGCGTCGTGGTCTGGATCGTCGAAGTCCACCGTGACAGTGCGAACGTCCTTGTCGAGGCTCTGCGGGTGACGCGCCACTGCGGTGACGTGATGGCCCGCGGCCATCGCCTGTTCCACGATGAGGCGGCCCACGCCACCGGTCGCTGCGATGATCGTCAATTCCATGATGTTGCCTCTCCTTCAGTCTGGTGGTGCCGCGCCGGATGCCGCGGGCGTGTGAGCGAGACGGAACATCACGCGGCTGCGTGCAGCTGCATCTCCCCCGCCTCCACGGTGCTGACAAAATCACGTTCGCGGATGAGCGCCAGCGATGTCACGGCCGCGACGGTCGCTACCACGGCACCGATCAACAGGATCAAGTTGAGCCCGTCGACAAATGACTGCTGGGCGGCCGCTGCGAGCGTGGCGCGCAGCGCGGCGGGGGCACTGCCGACCGCCTGCGCGGCGCCTCCGGTGCTGATTGCGTGCGCGAATGTTGCCGCGTGGGCGGCGAGCGGCGTGCCACCGAGGTGAGCGGTCACGCTCGAACGGATCTGGGTCGCGAAGATGGTGCCCATGACGGCAACTCCCGCCGCAATACCCGTCTGGCGCAGGGTGTTGTTGATGCCTGACGCCATTCCTGCCCGCGAAGGATGGACAACACCGACCGCGGTCGACACCAGGGGCACGTTGACCAGGCCGGCGCCGACGCCAGCGAGGACCATGCCCACCACCAGGTGTGTCCAGCTCGACGTGACCGTGACTCCGCGCATCGCAAACAGCCCGGCTGCAATCAACACAAAGCCGGCACCGATGAGCACGCGCCGCGGAGCGTGACCGCTCAATCGCCCGGCGATTCCGGCGGTCACGAAGATCGCGCCGGTCAGCGGCAGGAACCGGAGACCGGCGCCGACTGCCGAGAAACCAAGGATGTTCTGCATGTAGATGATGAGATACGTCAACAGAGAGAAGAGCGACGCGGAGATGCCGAAGGCCGCCAGAAGGCCGCCCACAAACGTGGGCACCCTCAGGAGCGACAGATCGAACATCGGCCTGGACGTGCGGTATTCGATGACTCCGAAGAGAACGAGGAGCACACCAGCGGCAAGCAGCGACCCGACCACCTGAGCGGATCCCCACCCCACGTCGGTGCTGCGGATCAGCCCGAATACCAGCGCCACCAAGGCCGCGCTGAAAGTGACGAAACCGGCGACATCAAGCGGTGCCGCATGCGCGTCCTTCGACTCCGGGACGCGAAGGATGGTGATCAGCAGCGCGACGGCGCCGACGGGGATGTTGACGAAGAAGATCCAGCGCCAGGACAGTCCGCTCGTGATCAGACCGCCGAGGACCGGCCCGATCGCAACCGCGGCTCCTGTCACGGCGCCGAAAACACCGAACGCGACTGCACGATCCTTGCCGCGAAACGCGTCGGCGAGCAGCGCCAGCGAGGTGGCGAACATGATCGCGCCGCCGACCCCCTGGACGGCTCGTGCCGCCACGAGGAAGATCGGACCCGTCGAGAGGCCGCACAACGTCGACGCGACGGTGAAGAGCACGAGGCCGGTGCCGAAGATCCGTCGCCGTCCGTATCGATCGGCAAGTGATCCGGCGGTCAGCAGGAAGGCGGCGAGTGCGAGCGCATAGCCGCTGATCACCCACGGCAGGTCGGCCAGGGTAGCCGAGAAATCGCGTTCGATGGACGGCAGCGCGACGTTCACAATCGTGACGTCGAGCAGCAACATCATCACGCCCGCGCAGACCGCCGCGAGCACCCACCACTTTCGAACCACGACGCCGTCCTCCTTGATTCCTGTGCATTTGCTCAGCAATGCGGTATTATCTGACCATATACTCGAGAAAGTCAAGGAGCAATGAGGAGACGCCTGCATGACTGAGTCCGCCGGCGCCACCAGACGGCCGCGGGGACGTCCATCGACCGGAGTGCGCGAGGCCATCCTCGCTGCGGCGCTCGAGATCATCTCGGGCGACGGACTCGATCAGCTCACGACGCGAGCGGTCGCGAAGCGGGCGCGCACCTCCGAAGCGAGCGTCTTCTACCACTTCGGCGACAAGGTGGGCCTGCTGCAGGCGGCGGTCCTGGCCGGTCTGGGGCCGCTGAAGGCGCTCGACCCCGCGGCGCTAACGGGCGCCTTGGAACAGTCTCCGGCCGAGACGCTCGGTGTGATCACCGCCGCACTCGAACGGTTCTTCGACCATGCCATGCCCGTGATCGCGACCATCCAGGCGGACGCGAGCCTCCGCCGAGCATTTGCCGAGCGCCTCGTCGAGGGCGACCTCGGGCCGCACCGCGGGGTCCAGTTGCTGGCGGACTACCTCCGGGCGCTGGTGGCGCGCGGCGTGGTCAGGGCCGATCTCGACTGCGAAGCGGTGGCGATGATGGTGGTCGGCGCATGCTTCCTGGCCGCCTGGCAGCGCGCGATGTCCGGCGACTCGGGCGACGGCAAGCTTCCCGGGCTTAGCCGCGTCGTCGATGCGCTCGGCGCACTCCTGGCGCCACCCGTCGCTGAGACCGAGCCGGTCGCCAAAGTGCTCGATCGACGACCACGGCCTCGTCAGGCGGGCGGGGGCGATACCTCGGCAGCCTCGGCACCACGCAGATCCAGGTAGAGCTGCTCGAGGCCGTCGACGTTGGTGCTGAGGCTATAGGACTCGAGCGCCCGCGCGCGAGCACGCTCCGCAAGGCTGGCGCGCAGCGC
>JANWHI010000161.1 GCA_025450495.1 Candidatus Dormiibacter sp.
CACGGTCCTCGGCTTGATCGTCGGCATCGTCGTTGCCTACGTGTTGGCGTCTCGTCGCCCCGTCTTCCGGCGGCGCGACGAACCCGAGGGCGTGCTGGGCGCGCCGCTGATCGCTGAGATCCCCCGAGTCGCCGTTGAGATGACCCGGCTTGATCGCCTGCGACCCCTATCTGCCGGGACCACCAGCGCCGCACCGGCTTCGGCCGCATTCCGCCGAGCGGCTTTGCTGCTGCAGACGCGCCCGACGGCAGCCGCGGGCCGTGGCAAGCCCAGGCGTGCAGGCGGCCATGTGTCCGAGGGGGCGGCACGCCGCCTGATCGTGGTGTCGGCGGCCCGGCTGGACGGCCGAAGCACCGTGGTGGCCAATCTGGGGATGGCGCTCGCCGATACCGGATTGAGCGTTGTCGTGGTCGACGCTGATCCACGCACGGGTGGCCTGACGCGGCTTCTGCGTGGGTACTTCCAGTCGATACCGGTTCGGGGTCGCCCTGAGCACGGTCTTGCCTCGATGAGCCTCGAGGGGCTCACCCGGCCCGGCCGCTCGAGGGGTCGTCTTTCCCTCCTGCGTGTTGGTCAGATAGTGATTGGCGACGGACAGGCCGACCGCGACAGGATCCTGGACGAGCTCGAGTCGGATTGCGATGCAGTGCTCATCGATTTGCCACCGGCCGGTGACCTCGGCGCGTACCTGCCCATGGTGCGAAGGGCCGAGGCAGCACTGGTCGTCGTCGATCACGACGATTCGATCGCCTCTCTCGAGGAGGTCGCGCGCCTCCTCGGCGCCATCGAGGTCCCCCCAGTCGGCTACGTCTACAACCACCGACCGCGGATTGGACGGAAGGCGAGCGCGACCGTTCGCGCGCAGCGCGCAGCCGCCGTCGATCGAGAAGCCGGCCTGCCGCCCGGTCCACCGCCGAGCCGGCCGCCTTCTGCGCCTGCGCAATCGGACGGGGCCATGCTTGCCGGCTAGAGGGATTCGACCCGACGGGGACGGTCGCGCAGGACTCGCGTGACGAACCGGGGGTTGTTGCTCAAATAGCGTCGCGCCAGCCTTCGCGGGTCGGTGCCCAAGCGGAAGAGCCATTCGAATCCAGAGCGTTGGATGATCCGCGGAGCCTGTGGCACCACCCCAGCGTGTATGTCGAACGCTGCACCCACGCCGATGAGCACGGGAGCGTCCAGTCTGCCGCAGTGCGAGGCCATCCAGCGCTCCTGCTTGGGGGTGCTCAAACCGACCCACACGATGTCCGGATTGGCTGTATTGATGCGCTCGATCACGGCGGTGTCTTCCGCCGCGGTCAACTCGCGAAACGGGGGCGACAACGTCCCGACGATGCTGAGGCCCGGCGATTCGCGCACCAGCCGCGCCGCCACGCGATCGGCCACACCGTCCTTGGCGCCGTAGAGGAAGCATCTCCAGCCCCGCTGGGCGGCCCGTTCCGACAGGGCCAGCATGAGATCAGGGCCGTAGACGCGCTCGACTTCGGGAAAGCCCGCCCAGTGAGCCGCCCACACCATCGGCATCCCGTCCGGCGTGGTCAGACCGGACCGGTTGTGGATCAGGCGCAGCGCCTCGTCGCGCTGCGCCTCCATGACCCCGTGCACGCCGGTCACACAGACGTAGTTCTGACGCCCTTCCTCGATCCAGTCCGTGATCTCGCCCAGCGCCATCTCCATGTTGATGGCACTGATGTGAACGCCGAGCACCTGATACCGGGGAGGAGCGCCGCCGACGCTCACGCCACGAGCGTCCGCCGTGCCGCCACCTGTTCCGCCACCCACGCGTAGGTGGCGGCGAGGCCATCCTCCAGGGAGATCGCGGGCTCCCAGCCGAGCACCTCACGCAGGCGTGTGTTGTCGGAATTCCGGCCGCGCACGCCCTGCGGGCCATCGACGTGGACGATGTCGAGCCGCTTGCCGGAGATGCCGATGACCAGCTCCGCCAGTTGGTTGATCGACACCAAACGGTCGGTCCCGAGGTTGAGCGGCTCACTGTGGTCTGACTGCATCAGCCGGTAGATTCCCTCGGTGCAGTCGTCGATGTGGCAGAAGGAACGGGTCTGCTCACCGTCACCCCAGAGCTCGATCGAGCCGCCGTCCTCGGCCATCGCCACCTTGCGGCACAGGGCTGCCGGCGCCTTCTCGCGGCCGCCCTCGAACGTACCGCGGGGGCCGTAGATGTTGTGGAACCGCACGATGCGCGTCTGCATGCCGAATTCCGCGGAGAAATACCCGGCCGCGAGTTCGGCCATGAGCTTCTCCCAGCCGTATCCATCCTGCGGCGCGGCGGGAAAGGCGTCCTCCTCACGGAGGGGCATCACCGCGGTTTGCGTCTGCAGGTGCTCGGGGTAGATGCATGCTGACGACGTGTAGAGGAAACGGCTGACCTCCGCCTCGCGCGCCGCTTCGAGCATGTGCAGATCGATGAGTCCGTTGTTGCGCATGATGGTGCCGTGGTACCGCGAGATGAAACCCATGCCGCCCATGTCGGCGGCCAGCGCGTACACGTCATCGACACCCGCTACAGCATCGCGGCAGGCCTCCCATTGGCGCAGGTCGCGCACCAAGAACTCGTCAGCCGAGGACTCGGCGAACTCCGGCATCTTCATGTCGACCCCGCGCACCCACAGCCCGCGCGTCTTGAGAGACGCGACGAGGTGGCTACCGATGAAACCACCCGCACCCGTCACCAACGCGCGTCTGCTCCGCTCCATCTAGAAGCCCCTCCTCAAGCCGACAATCGCCGGCAGGGTCAACAGCAGAACCTTGATATCTGTCCAGAGACTGACCTGGCGCACGTAGTCGACGTCGAGGTCGGTGCGCTGGTGCATCACCGAGCCGTCGCCGCGGGCATACACCTGCCAGAAGCCGGTCATTCCGGGCTTCACCGCGTGACGCTCGTGCTGCCAGGGAGCGAAGCCGGCCACGATGCTGGGCAGTTCGGGGCGCGGGCCGACCAAGCTCATCTCGCCGCGCAGAACGTTCCAGAGCTGGGGCAGCTCGTCGAGGCTCCAGCGGCGCAAATGCCGACCAACTGGAGTCAACCGGGGGTCGTTGTCGCGTTTGTGGCTGGTGCGACGCTCAGTGCCCTCCCGGGGCAGAGACGCAAGGCGCCGGTCACCGATCATGGTGGCGAACTTGTAGACGGTGAAGAGCTGCCCGTCGAGGCCAACCCGCTTCTGGCGAAAGATGACTGGACCGCCGCTGCTGAGCGCCACCGCAAGAGCGACGACCGCCACCACGGGAGAGAACAGGATCAAGAGCAGCGCTGCACCGACCCAGTCGATCACCGGTTTCACCAGGGTCTGGTAGCGGGACCGCGAGAGGTGAAGCGGAAGAGCCGCGGCGCGCCGGCCCATCGGAACCCCGAGCAGCTCAAGATCGAATGGCCCGACAGTGTCCGGCGCAAGTACAGAGGGCTGAGCCTCGTCGCTAGCCACGTCGCCCCCCACTGCTCGTCCCTCGTGCGATCTGGTCGCTCAGCTACGAATAGAAGTCGTCGGAGGGTCTAACTGCCTGCCCCCAAAGACGTTACGGGCACGATAGCACACTGTCCGGTCGGGTTGAAGCGCTCGCTTTGATTGGGGCGTCATAATCCATCGCCGCGGCCGCTGCAAGCGAGCGGGATGCGGCCTACAGCGCGCTCTCGATCCCGGCCAGCACGTCGTCGACGCGGATGTGCTCCAGCGTGGCCTCCGGGCCACCGGCGGGGATCGCCTGGACCACCCGGTGCTCACTTCCGGCAGGCGCGCGGCGGCGGCCACTGGTCGGCCCGAACAGCCCAACCGACGCCGTTCCGACGGCCGCGGCGAGGTGGAGGAGGGGAGTGTCGGCGGCCACCAGCAGGTCGCACCGGGCGATCACTGCGGCCGTGGTGGCGAGGTTGAGCTCGCCGCAGAAGTCGACGGTCTGCGAAGCGAGGTCGAGGCGCATCGCCTCCGCCGCGCCACGGTCACGTTCGTCACCGACCAGGATGACCCCGGCGCCGTGGCGCGACGTCAGCCTGTTGGCGAGGTGGGCATAGCGTTCGGGCGACCACGCGACCACGGACCCGTCGGCAAACCCCTGGCCGGGAGCGATGGCGACGAGCAGCCTGCTGCCGTTCTCGACCCCATTGCTGAGCAGCAGCTGCTCGGCCATGGTGGTGGCGGCGGCACCGGGGTTGAATTGCGCCTCGGCGGCCACCACGGAGCCGTCGGCGAGCACGCGGCACAGCTCGAGCCACACCAGCCCGCGGTTCTGGTCGGATTCGGAGGGGACGCGATCACTGAGCAGGGGGTCGCTGAGGCCGCTCCTGGGGCCCACACGGCGTGGGACGGCGGCGGCGTACACCGTTGCCCGCACCCGGCTCGAGTCGCTGCAGACGACGGCGACGTCGAGGCGCCGGCGGCGCAACTCGAACCACAGGCGCCCGAGGCGAAGCAGACCGGCGTGGTCAGCCAGGCCCGACGCGGACACAACCTCGCCGACGCCGGCGAGGTCCCGGGCAACCTCGGCCGCGCTGGGCGGGCAGGCGACCAGCACCGGGTCGTCCGAGGCCGTGGCGAGGCCGGCGATGAGCGGGGCTGCCTGGAGGGTCTCGGTGAGCCCACCGGAGACGACGACGACGATGTTCACAGCCTCCAACCCTACCGTCCTGAGACATCTGAGCACTCATCCGCAACGATGCCGGCGCATTCTCCATGCGCTCATATACTGGCTACGAACCATGTCCCCAGCCCTGCGAGGCCGCGACCTGCTCAGCATCGCCGACCTCGGCCGCGACGAGGTCGCCGAGGTGCTCGACGTCGCCGCGCGCGCCAAGGCGGGTGAGGACCTGGGCAGGCCGTTGGAGGGGCGCAACCTGGCCCTGATCTTCCAGCGGCCAAGCAACCGAACCAGGGTGTCATTCGAGGTCGCCATCAACCGGCTCGGCGGCCACCCGATCGCCCTGTTCGGCGACGAGATCCGCCTCGGTGAGCGCGAGAGCGCCGCCGACATCGCCCGCATCCTCGACCGTTACGCGGACGGTGTCATCGCCCGGCTGGTGTCACAGCGCGACCTGGTGGCGATCGCCGGAGCGGTCCGTGGGCCGGTGGTCAGCGCCATGACCGACGCCGAGCACCCCTGTCAGCTGCTCGCCGACCTGATGACCGTGCGCGAGGTCACCGGCCGGGTGGCCGGCGCGCGCGTCGTCTACATCGGTGACGGCAACAACGTCTGCACCTCCTGGCTGTATGCCGCCGCGATCTGCGGCGTCGACCTCCGGGTGGTGTGTCCGCCCGGGTATGAGCCCGCGGAGGCGGTGCTCGATCGTGCCGCCGGCCTGCGCGGCAACGGCACCGGCTTCAGCGTGGGACATGATCCCAAGCCGGCGCTCCGTGACGCGGAGATCGTCTACACCGACGTGTGGACCAGCATGGGACAGGAGGCCGAACAGCAGCGCCGGCGCGAGGACTTCGGCCACCTGCAGGTCAACGAGCATCTCCTCTCGCTGGCGCCGTCCGCGGCCCGGGTGATGCACTGCCTGCCCGCTCACCGCGGTGAGGAGATCACCGGCAGCGTGCTCGACGGCCCGGCCTCGATCGTGTTCGACCAGGCGGAGAACCGGCTCTGGGCGCAGCTGGCGCTGCTCGCCCTGCTGTTCACCGGTGTTCCCCGGCACGCCGCCCGGGCGGCAGCCACACGCGCATGACCTCGGCGTGGCACAACCTGCTGATCTTCCTGCAGAACGTCGGCTGGCGCGATGTGCTCGACGTGGGCATCGTCGCGGTGCTGCTGTACCAGTTGCTCAAGCTGGTGCGGGGCACCCAGGCCGCCCAGCTGCTCGTCGGCCTCGCCGTGATCGCCGCCGTGGGGCTGGCGGCCCAGGCGCTCAACCTGCGCCTGCTCCAGTTCATCTACACCAACGGTGGCCAGGCGATCGTCATCGCGGCGGTCATCCTGTTCCAACCGGAGCTGCGCCGCGCCCTCGACCAGGTCGGCCGCCTCGGCCGGGTGCGATCGCTGATCGGCCATCACGCCAGCGAGGCGGCGCAGCGGGTGGTCGACGAGGTGATCCGCGCGGCCGGCTCGCTGAGTGAGCGCAAGACCGGCGCGCTGATCGTGTTCGAGCGCGAGACCGGGCTCGAGAACATCGCCGCCACCGGCGTCCGCATCGACGGCGAGGTGACCGCGGAGATGCTCGCCACCATCTTCATGCCGGGAACCTCGCTGCACGATGGCGCCGTGATCATCCGCGACGCCAGGTTGATCGCCGCCGGCTGCGTGCTGCCGCTCGCCGAGACGATTCCCGGTGTGGGGCGCATGGGCACCCGCCATCGGGCGGCCGTGGGGCTCACGCTGCAGAGCGACGCGGTCGTGCTCATCGTCAGCGAGGAGACCGGGCTGATCAGCATCGCCCGGGCGGGGCGGATCACGCGCGGCCTCGACCAGAAGGCCCTGCACAGCACCCTGATGACCATGACCGGGGTCGACGCTCCGCCGCGCCAGGGGCTGGTGCCGCGCCCGGCCGTGCTGCGGGCGATCCGGAGGAGGACCCATCCGTGAAGCTCCCCGGGTTCGCGACGCGCAACCTCCGCATCAAGGCATTCGCCGCCATCCTCGCCACCGTGACCTGGGCGGGTGTGGTCTACGCCAGCAACCCGCCGGACTCCCGCTCGGTGACCATCAACGTCCCCCAAACCAGTGGGCAGGTGGCCCCGTACGTGCTGGTCAATCCGATCGCCCCCCTGGTGGTCCGGGTGATCGGCACCCGGGACCACCTCAACGCCTTCGACCCCAATGACCTGGTGGTCACCGTCAACTACAAGGCGATCACCCACGCTGGCTCGCAGTCGCTCCCCGTGTCGGTGGTCAACAACGACCGCGACGTCATCCTCGACAATCCCCCAACCGATGTCCCCGCGGAGGTCGACCACCTCGGCTCCGCGACGGTTCCGGTCACTGTTGTCATCAGCACGCCACCCCCGCAGGGCTACGTGGTGACCAGCAGCTCGACCGATCCGAGCACCGTCACCGTGATCGGGCCGCAGCAGCAGTTGGGTGGCGTGCAGGCCAGGGTCACCGTCGATCTCGCCAACCAGAAGACCAACTTCCAGCAGGACGAGAAGCTGTTCCTCTACGACGCCACCAACCAACGGCTGGGCAACTTCGGCATCACCATCCCGGGCAATCCGAAGGACAATCTCATCCCGGTCACCATCACCGTCACCGCCAGCCTCACCTCGCGGGCCAGCGCCGTGCTGCCGCGGGTGAGCGGCACGGTGGCGCCGGGGCACCAGGTCGCGGCCACCACGCAGTCACCTCTCGTGGTTGTGCTCAACGGCCCGCAGGACCTGCTCAACAACCTTGATTCGATCCCGACGGAGACGATCTCGGTCAACGGGCTCACCACAAGCAAGACGTTCGTGGTGCACATCGTCACCCCACCCGGCGTCACCGCCAATCCACGGACGGTCTCGGTGACGATCACGGTGGTCGCGGTGCCGTCGTCCTCGCCGACACCGAGCCCAACGCCGTCCCCAACCCCGTAGACGCATCGTCCGCCGGCAGTAACCACCACCACGACGGAGTCGTTCACACCTCACATGTGCGGAATCATCGGCTACGTCGGGGCGCGCCAGGCCGCCCCGGTGCTGCTCGACAGCCTGGAGCGCCTGGAATACCGCGGTTACGACTCCGCCGGCATCGCCGTGCTCGACGAGGACGGCGGCGCCACGGCTATCGCCAAGAGCAATCGCAAGGTCGCCGACCTCGTCAAGCAGTTCGCTGCCGAAGGAATGCCCAGCGGGCACACCGGCATCGGCCACACGCGATGGGCGACGCACGGCCGTCCGACGGTGATCAACGCTCACCCGCACCGCGACTGCACGGGTCGCATCCACCTCATCCACAACGGGATCATCGAGAACTACCGCGAGCTGCGCGCCGAGCTCGTCGCCGCGGGCCACGAGTTCGTCAGCGATACCGACACCGAGGTGGTGCCCCACCTGGTCGAGCAGCACTACACGGGCGACCTCGCAGCCGCGGTGCGCGCAGCCTTGCAGCGCATCCATGGCGCGTATGCGCTGGTCGTGATCTCTGCCGACGAGCCCGGGCGGATCGTCGGCGCGCGCCTCAACGCGCCGCTGGTGGTGGGATTGGGCGATGACGAGGTGTTCGTCAGCAGCGACATTTCTGCGCTGATCCCGTACACCAAGCGTGTCATTCTGCTCGGCGAGGGCGAGGTCGCCGCACTGTCGCCCGAGGAGGTGATCATCACCAGCCTCGATGGCGCCCATCGCGAGCCGCGCGTCGTGGTCGTCGACTGGGAGGCCGAGCAGGCGCAGAAGGGCGGCTTTCCGCACTTCATGCTCAAGGAGATCCACGAGCAGCCATCGTCGCTGCGAGGCGCGCTGCGCGGCCGCATCGACGACTCGGGTTTTGTCGATCTCCCCGATGTGACGCTCGACGACAGCCACCTGGCGGCGCTCCACCAGGTGACCATCGTGGCATGCGGTTCGGCGTGGATCGCCGGGCTGGTCACCAAGTACGCCATCGAGAAGCTGGCCCGCGTCAAGTGCGACGTCGAACCGGCGAGCGAGTTCCGCTACGGTGATCCGCTCCTTGATGATGGCACCCTGGTGGTGGCGTTCTCGCAGTCCGGCGAGACGGCTGACACGCTGGCGGCGGTGCGCGAGGCGCGCCGTCACGGCGCCACCGTCATCGCCGTGACCAACGTGGTCGGGAGTGCCCTGTCGATGGAGGCCGACGGGGTCGTCTACATGCAGTCCGGACCGGAGATCTGCGTTGCTGCGACGAAAACGATGGTCAACCAGATGGCGTGTGGCATGCTGCTCGCGCTGCGGCTCGGCCAGGCCAGGGGAACCCTCGACGACGACGAGCATCGCCGCCTGACCACGGCGCTGCTCGAGGCGCCGGCGCTGGTCGAGCGCGCGCTGGCCCTCGAGCCCCAGCTCGCCGAGATGGCGCAGCGCTACTCGCACACCCGCAACGCGATGTACATCGGCCGCGGCATCAACTTCCCGGTCGCGCTCGAGGGAGCGCTGAAGCTCAAGGAGGTGTCGTACATCCACGCGGAGGGGTACGCCGCCGGCGAACTCAAGCACGGCCCGATCGCGCTGCTCGACCCCGACGTGCCGGTGGTCGCCCTGGCCACCCGCTCGCGCACCCTGTCCAAGATGGTCAGCAACATCCAGGAGGTGAGCTCACGCGACGCCCCGGTGATCGCGCTGGTCACGCAGGGTGAGAACCCGTTCGACGCCGGCTTCGTCCGTGACCTCGTCGAGGTGCCCTTGACCGATGAGCTGATCTCGCCGCTGGTCAACGTCGTTCCTCTGCAGCTCTTCGCCTACCACGTCGCCGTCGAGCGTGGCTGCGACGTCGACCAGCCGCGCAACCTCGCCAAATCGGTCACCGTGGAGTGAGCAGCGCCACCGGGGTGGACGTCACCTCGGTCGCGCGCGTCGCCGCGCTGCTGTCGCGCCGCCCGCAGGCTGCGCAGCGGGTGTACACCGAGTCGGAGCGCCGCGACTGCGCCGGTCAACCGCAGCGCTGGGCGACGCGGTGGGCGGCCAAGGAGGCGGTGCGCAAGCTGCACGGCGCCGCGGGGCTGCCGCTGCCGGCGTTCCACGATGTCGAGGTGGTGGTCGGTGCGCGCGGGGCGCCCTCGCGGCGCGTTCACGGCGTCGCCAGCGACCTGCGGCTGTCGCTGGCGCACGAGGGTGACCTCGCTGTTGCCGTGGTCACCGGTGAGCCGGCGCCGGCAAGCTACGCCGAAGTGCCGTTGGGCCTGCAGCTCGCCGCCAGGCCGGAGGACGCCCACAAAGGCACGTTCGGGACCGTGGTCGTGGTGGGCGGCGCGGTGGGTTTCAGCGGCGCGCCGTTGCTGAGCGCCACCGCGGCCGCGCGCGGCGGCGCGGGCCGGGTGCGCGTCTGCGTCCCCAGCGCCATCTACCCGTTGGTTGCCGCGCAGACCCTCGAGGTCATGGCCAATCCCCTGCCCGACGCCGACGGTGGCATCGCACCTGAGGCGCTTGCGGTTCTCCGCGAGCGGCACTTCCCGGGCGCCAGCACGCTGGTGCTCGGTCCCGGTCTGGGCAGAGCACCGCTCACCGAGCGTTTCGTGGTCGACCTGCTCCACGAATTGCCTGCACCCACCGTCGTCGATGCCGACGGGCTGAACATCGCCGCCGCCAGGGGCGTGGACTGGCGCAGCTGCAACCAGCCCGTGGTTCTGACCCCTCATCCCGCCGAGATGGGCCGGCTGTGCTCGCTGACGACCTCGGCCGTGCAGCAGCGTCGTCGTGAGCTGGCCGCCTCGTTCGCGCACCACAGCGGGGCGGTGGTGGTGCTCAAGGGCAGCGACACCGTGGTGGCGGCTCCCGACGGACGGGTGCACGTCAGCGCCCTCCGGGTGGTGGCCCTGGCCAGCGGCGGCAGCGGTGACGTCCTCTCCGGCCTCCTCGGCGCGCTGATCGCGCAGGGCCTTGAACCGTTCGACGCCGCCGTCGCCGCGGTGTTCGTGCACGCCGAGGCCGCGCTGGCGCTGCAGCATCGCCGCGGCCGCGCCGGTGTCCTGCCGCGCGACGTCATCGACGAATTGCCCGCCGCCCAGGAGAGGGTTCGCCGCGTTCTCGAGCACAGGCGGGCGCGGTGACAGCGAGGCGGCTGCCCCAGGCCGGCGGCCTCCGCGCCGTCGTCTTCGACATGGACGGTGTGCTCATCGACACCGAGCCGGTGTGGCGCAGCATCGAGATCGAAGTGTTCGCCTCGCTGGGGTTGCACCTCACCGAGGCCGACTGCCGCCAGACCATGGGCATGCGCACCGCCGAGATGGTGCATCTGTGGTGGGCGCGCCGGCCGTGGTCCGGTCCGTCGGTCGCCGATGTCGTCGACCGCATCGTCGTTGCGGTCGGCGAGCACGTGCGCACCCGCGGTGTCGCCATCGACGGGGCGGTCGAGGCGGTGCGCCTGGTGCGCTCCTGCCGGCTGGGGTGCGCCGTCGCCTCGTCATCACCGCGGTCGCTCATCGACGCCATGGTGGCGCGGCTGGGCATCGCCGAGCTGATCGATGCCGTGTGCTCCGCCGAGGCTGAGGTGCGCGGCAAGCCGGCCCCCGACGTCTACCTGCGTGCGGCCCGGCTGCTCGGCGTGCCACCAACCAGCTGCCTGGCCGTCGAGGACTCGGTGTCGGGTGTGCTCTCCGCGCGTGCCGCGGGGATGCCGTGCGTGGCCATCCCGGACGGGCCCACCGGGCAGGATCCGCGGCTCGACGCGGCGTCGGCGCGGCTCGACTCGATCCGCGACCTCAACCACGCGCGCCTCGAGTCGCTGAGCGCCGCCTACTTCGAGTAGATGAAGCCCTGGATGCCGCCTGAGTTGTCGGGGAGCACCCGGTAGCTGACCCGGTCCCAGCCGCCGCCATTGCCATGGAAGTTCATCTCGGAGAGCTTGAACTCGCCGGCGGGCACACCCGCCGCCGGGCCCACCGCCTCGACGTAGGCGACATGGCCGACCCGGCTGGCCCCGTCGCCGCCGGGCCAGAACACCACCACCGCGCCGACCCGCGGCATGTGGCCCTCAGGGTAGCCATAGTTGGCGGCTGCGTAGTACCAGTCCTTGGCGTTGCCCAACCAAGGGATGCACCGCCGCGTGGCCACGTACCAGGTGCACTGGCCGTACGAGAAGTGATTGGCGCACGAGCTGCTGCCTCCTCGCGGCGGAGCGTTCCCCGCCGCGAGCTCCTGGTCGATCTCGGCGATCTGAGCCGCGATCGCGCGCGCCGGGCCACTGGCCGCCTGGAAGGCGGCGTTGCGCTGCTCGACCAGCATCAGGAGCGCGTTGCTGTCCTGCGCGAGCTGTTCCTCGAGAGCCGTGCCCTTGGCGGAGTCGGTTCGGATCTCGGCCTGCTCGACCTTGATTGCCTGTTCCTTGTCACGGAGGTTGGCCTGGAGGTTCTTGACCTGCTCGGCGACATGCGACGTGCCCGCCAGCCGCTCCATCGCCTGGCTGAAGGTGGTGGCGCTGAGCACGGCGGCGACCCAGGAGTCGGTGGTCGTGGTCTCGTAGCTCTGCCGGGTCAGCACCGCCAGCTGCTGCTTGGCCTTGACGATCGTCGCCTCGTCGTCAGCGACCTGGCCGCTGAGCGCGAGGAGCCGGGCGTTGAGAGCTGCGAGCTGCTTCTGGGCAGCGAGCAATCGTGCCTGGGCGTTGGCGAACGCCTGCTCAGCCTGGGAGAGCGACTGGGAGGCGCTGTTCCTAGCCGGTTCCAGCGCCGCGAGCTCCTGGACGAGGACGGCCCGGCGGGCGCGGAGAGCGTTGGTCTGGGCGGTGTCAGCGTGACCGGAGGGGATCGCGGTGACGCCTGCGCTGAGCAGGACGGCACAGCCGACCACCATCAAGAGAAGCTTGCGACTACCCCGCAACGGTGCCCTCCGTTCCTCCGCCTGGAGGCTGAGTTGATATTGGCCCCACTCCGGGGTTGCGGCCCCCGATCCTGGCGGCACCATAGAGGTTCGAAGGTGCCGAATGCAAATCGACGCGGATACCGGGCGGCAGCTCCCTAAAGTGAGCTTCACTATGACTGACCCGTACGTCCCAGTCGAGCGCGAACGTCGCTTTGGGTCGGGCGGACCGACCCTCGCCGCGGTGGGGGAGGTTGCGCTCGTCGAGCAACTGGTGGACATCGCCAGGACGGGCTCTGGGCCCACCTTGGCGAGCGCTGTGGGCGACGACGCCGCGGTGTGGCAGCCGCCGCCGGGATGCGACCTCGCCGTCAGCGTCGACGCCATGGTCGAGGACGTCGACTTCCGCCGCGGCTGGATCACCCCGCGCCAGCTTGGCCGCCGCGCCTTCGCCGTGGCGGTCTCCGACCTCGCCGGAACCGGGGCCCGGGCGGTCATGTGCCTGGCGACGCTGTGCGCGCGGCGCGGGGAGCAGGCCGAGGACGTCCTGGAGATCCAGCGCGGGCTCTGCGAGGCGGCGGCGGCGGCCGGGTGCACCGTCGCTGGTGGTGACTGCAGCGCGATCGACGGCCCCATGGTCATCGATGTGTGCGTCACCGGCGTGGTGGACGCCGGCCGGGCGCTGCTTCGGTCCGCCGGCCGCCCGGGCGACATCCTGCTCGTGACCGGTGTTCTCGGCAGTGCCGCCGCCGGCCTGCGGATCCTCCTCGAGGGGGTCGACGCCGTGTCCGACCCAGAGCGTCGCTGGATAAACGCGCAGCTGCAACCGGCCACCCGGCTGCGTGAGGGCCGCGAGCTGCACGCGCGGGGCGTCCGCTGCGGCGGCGACATCAGCGATGGCCTGGTGCTCGACGCGTTGCGCACCGCCCGCGCCAGTGCCTGCGCGGTCGAGCTGTGGGCCGACTACCTGCCCGTCGACTCCGGGCTGGTCGAACGTTTTGGCAAGCAATGGCTGGAACTGGCGATCGGCGGCGGCGAGGACTTCGAGCTCGTCGCCGCGCTGCCGGAGCCCGACGTCGAGGCGCTGCTGCGCGGCTGGCCACCTGACCTCGCCCCGCTGACCACGGTGGGCGCGCTGCGCGACGGTGCGGGCGTACGCCTGCTGGACAGCCCCGGGGGCATCGAGCTGCCCCTGCCACCCAGCCGCGCCGGCCACTTCTCGTGAGCTCGCCCGCGGCCGACCTGACCAGTGACTCTCCATCCGCGACCGAGCGGCATGGGGCCGCGCTCGGGCGGGCCCTGCGGGCGGGCGACGTGCTCGCGCTCAACGGTCAGCTCGGCGCCGGCAAGACCTGCCTGGTGCGGGGCATCGTCGCGGGTGCGGGCGGGAACCCCGCAACGGTGCGCAGCCCAACGTTCGTCCTGCATCAGCCGCACCGCGCCGGTGTCCTCACGGTGCACCACATCGACCTGTTCCGCCTCGGCGCGGGCAGCTCACTCGAGGTCCTCGACCTCGAGGGCCTGCTGCTCGACGGGGCCGCGGTCATCGAGTGGGCCGAGTACGCGAACCTCGCCGGCTTCGCGCCCGCCACCGTGTCCATCGAGCCCGGCGCCCATGATCGCCAGCGCGTGCTCCAGCTTGCGCCGGCTGCGCCGGCGCACATCGCCCGCGCCTGGGCTGAGATCAGCGCCGAGTTGGTGACCCGGTGAGCGTCGTCGCGGTCGACACCGCGTCGCGCGTCCGCGCGTTGGTGTTGCGCACCGACACCGCCGGCGCCATCACCCACCAACGCGAGGTTCCGGGCGGTCGGCTCGACGCGTGCCTCGCCATTGCCATCGGCGAGCTGCTCGACGACTCCACCGAGGCGATGGTGGTGCTCACCGGCCCGGGCTCCTACAGCGGAGTCCGCGCGGGCATGGCCGCGGCTCTTGGAGTGGCGTCGGCACGCGGCCTCGCTTTGCACGGCGCCGGCAACCTGCTTGCGGTCGCGGCGGCGGCGCGCGGTGAGGA
>JANWHI010000162.1 GCA_025450495.1 Candidatus Dormiibacter sp.
CCGGTCCCAGTCCGAAGTAGCGCGCGCTGCTGGGATTCGGGCTGGCGTAGATGTTGGAGTCGCTGTTGGGCTTGCAGGGGATGGTCGGGTGGCCGCTGAGGGCCGCGCCGTCGGGATTGGGCGAGCCTTGGTCGTCGCACAGCTGCATGCCGAACCAGAACGTGATGCGCTGCTGGAATCCAAAGTTACCGCCGCTGCCATCCTGGCGCGGCAGTGTGGGCGGATCCTTCGGCAGGCGCAGATTGAACGTGACGTTGTTGCCCGATCCAGGGCGGTGTGAGAAGAACTGGACGGAGGGCTCGTCGTGGCCGATGTAGGGAAGGATCGGGGCGCCCTGCGAAACCGCGTGCTGGTAGCCGGCGATCTCGTCCCAGTTCGTCGCCGGGTCACTGCAGGTGACACCGTTGGTGCCGCACCAGTGCTGCGGTCCCGCGATCCGCACGGTGGGCACCTTGCCGGCAGCGGCGACCGTTCTCACCGCCTCTCGCGATCCACCGCTCGAGGCCTCACTCGTCCCTGCCAGGGTTGCGAGCGCGGCGAGCGCCAAGACGAAGGTAAGGGTGCGCCTCATGACCGTCCTCCTCCTAACGGGTACCTGAGGCTGACGTTACCCCCGCAACGATCGATTGCACTGTTTGCAGGGTGCTTTTTGCGCGAATGTGTCGGCGCTCACATTAGGAGCAGGAACCGCCTGCGACGCGAGGACGTCCAAACGGCATGGAGATGCACCGCCTGCCACGAGCAGCCGTTGCCGTGAGTGTGCTCGCAGCGGCGCTGGCCGGCTGCGGTGCACGGCCCACCGCCGCAGCCCCGACCAGGGCCTACGTCACGGTGGCGGTGCGGATGGTCGTCCATTCCTGCACCGGCGCGAGCCCTCGCCAGGTGCCCATGCGGGCGGCCGTGCTGCTTAACGGTCGCGGCCGGCGTTTACGCGTCACCACCGGGAACGGCGGGGGCGCAAGCGTGCCCCTCACACCCGGCCGGTACGCGGTCGCACCGCTTCGGCCCGCGCTCCGCCACGCTGTCGTCTCCGCGCGCTTCGACGGCCGCGCCGTTCCGGCGAGCCGCGGCCGCCCCGTCATCGACGTGACGGGCGGCCGGCACCGGATCCTGCTCCTCGTCGCGCTGCGACCGCTCGAGTGCAATGGGCTCTGACGGGCGGTGACGGGATCGAACCGCCGACCCCTGCGGGTAAAGCGGATCGCCCTGTTCTCCGTGGGCAGGCACGGGTGTCAGATCCCGCTATTTCACGCGGTGCGCCGGGCCGGAGCAGGGCACGCGTTAGATGCTGTTGTCCGTCGCTTGCGCTCGGCGATCAGTCGTGCGTCTCGTACTTGAACGAGATGCTGAGGCGAACGCGGTAACCGGACACCTTGCCGTTCTCAACCGTGACGTCGGTTCGCGTGACCTCCGCCACCCGAAGATCGCGGATCGTCTTCGCTGCCGTCTCGACGGCGTTTCGCGCGGCCGCTTCCCACGACTCGCTGCTGACGCCGATCACTTCCGTGACGCGGTAGACACTATCGGACATCTCGTCTCCTCCCCTGATGGCTGCTTCGATCGACAGATCACTATTGCACGTCATCCCACCCCGACCCGGATCAGGACGAGTGCCGTTGCGAGACGCTCGAGCAGCCGCACCGGGTGGGGCTGGCTGCGGTTTGACGGCGGCGGCGCCGTATGGTGCCGGATCCGGCTAGTTTAGGCGGTTCGCCGGGCCGGGCGGGTGTCGCATGCGATAGAGCTCGGTCGTGCCGCTCGTGCCGGGGTAGTGGGAGAAGACGATCGACCGGCCGTCCGAGGAGTAGGCAGCATCGTTGGTCGACCCGCTTGATGCTCGGGTGAGGAAGCGACCAGAGCTTCCGGCAGTCGTCGCACAAGGCGTAGAGCCGTCCGGCTTCTGGGGCTGCCAAGCAGCCATCAGCGAACCATATCGACGCGCATCCAGCCGTTCGTGACAGCATGGCGGGCCCGGGGGTAGCGCGGCAGTAACGCCACACCGGCGCGAATGGGTCTCGGTGACTGGACCAATCGACTAGGTTCCGTTGCCATGACAGACGACGCTGCTTACCCTCCCGCCCGCGTCGGTGATCCAGGCACAGCGGTTAAGAATTCACTAGGCGGACGCTGTACTGTGAGCATCGCATATGTCCCATCAAACCCACGGAAGCTCATATGTGGGAGCGGAGGCTACGGAGTCGATGATGGATAGACAGGATGCGGACGCCGTCGAGCTCCTGGAGCGGTGTCATGACGCGCTCAGACAACACACTGGCGGCAACCCCGGCCCGTACCTTGACCTTTGGTCTCAAGCAGAAGACGTGTCCCTCATGGGAGGCGTCGGTGGTCACCAGGTTGGAATCGCAGCCGTGAGCGACCTCCTAACCGCCGCGGCCAAGACCCTCAACTACACAACCTGGAACGCAGAAAACCTCGTTACCAGCTTCAGCGACACGCTCGGCTTCACCGTCGAGCTCGAACGGCTCACGAGAGAAATAGGCGGCGAGACGGAGACAATGTCACTGAGAGCAACGTCCGTTTACCGTCGAGAGGACGGCGCATGGAAGGTCATCCACCGTCACGGAGACAGTCTCATGACCGTCGAAATCGACCCAGAAGGCAGACGCTGAGACGACGAGGCTGTAGATCGTCGTGAAGCCGTCAAGCTATCGAGAAGGCAGACGCAACGACTGCGGGGCGCGCCGCCTAAACGAAGCTTGCCTTTTCGACCCTCCGGGCAACCCAGCCCCGACAGCCTGCCAGGGGCCGGCTCAGCTGCGCCCGTTATCCTCAGTGCTCTAAGCAGCGCTCATGGGGGAACCACCGCAGCCCTATCGGGCACCGTTGGCCCGTCGGCTGCGAACCCGCGGGATGGGCGGTGACGGGATCGAACCGCCGACCCCCTGCGTGTAAAGCAGGTGCTCTCCCAGCTGAGCTAACCGCCCGAGGCGGTTTGAACCTTACTCCGGAACTTTCGGCGCGCGGGCGGCGTCGGTGGGCTGCACGACCATGGCCGACTGGAACCAGGATCCCCCACGCCATCGGGGCTGGGTGATACTGCGGGTGGTCGACCAGGACGGGCAGTGGGTCGACGACCAGCCGGCCGGCGGGACATGCAGCCAGAGCTCCATCGACTACGCGCCGACCGCCGCGGGCTATCCGAGATCGCAGCTCGGCCGTGACGCGCGAACCGCGCTGCAGGCATCCCCCGCCGACATGCTCGAGCGCACCGGATACCCCCGCCAGCAACCGATCGAGTACCGGTTGGTGCGCGACGGCAAGGTGATCGCGCTCGCCAGGTACGCCTCCAACGGTCGTGGACGCCGGCTGCTGGCAGGCGTCCAGAAGTGTGATTGAGCTAGGCCGGCCGGGTCACGCGCTGCGGTAGCGCGGACGCCCGCTGCCGCACGTCCGCCTCGCTCTGACAGAATCGGTTGCGATGGACCCATCCCCGCCACCGGCTCCCGCCACCGAGATGGAGCAGCTGTTCGAACGGCTGCGAAGCGGGCTCGGTGCCGACTGGGTGGCGCTGGAGCCGGACGACATGTCGCTCGGTGCTGGAGACGACCCCCGTCAGCTCCGCTCGTCGGTGCCGCTTGCCGACGGACGACCGGGCGTGCTGATGGCGCAGCGAGGCAACGACGCACCCGCGTTCAGCGACGCCGAACGCCAGCTGTTCGGCCATCTCGCCGCGCTCACCGAGACGGTGCTGCGCGTGGCCGGGGAGGCCTCGCAACGCTCGCGGCGCCTGGCCGTGGCACAAGCCGTCGCTGCCCGCGTCGCCGATGCCGTGACCGTGGTCGAGGTGCTGGGCGCGACCGTCGATGCCGTCTTCGACAACTCCGGCTACTACGCCGTCACGGCCACCCTGCTCGACCATGAGGCCGACGAGCAGCTGATCGTGGCCGACCGCACCCGCGCATTGCGAAACCACACCGGGATGCGGCGGCCGCTGGCGGCCGGCCTGGTTGGCGGGGTGGGGCTGACCGGCGTGCAAGAGCTGCACAGCCAGGCCGGCCGCCATCCCGGGTTCGAGTGGCCGGACGCAGACGCGGTCTACAACTCGCTGCTGCTGACACCGGTGATCGTCGACGGACGCTGCGACGCCGTGCTCGAGCTGTGCGACACGCGCGCCAACGTGTTCGATGCGCGCGACGCCGAGCTGATGGCATCAGTGGCGGGCCTGCTGGCCAGCGCCCTCATGCGCGCGGGCGCGCTCGAGGAGTCACGGCACCGCGCCGCCAGGCTTGCAGTCGGTTCTGCCGTGGCGGCCGCATTAACCGACGCGCGGTCGCCGGCAGAGGCTCTGAAGAGCGCCGCCACCACCGTGTTCGCCAACTCCAGCTACGACCTCGTGGCAGCCACGATCGTGCTGGAGGACACCCAGGAGCAACTGCTGGTCAGCGACCTCTCGCGCCTCGGCACCGAGCCCGGCCACCAGCGCCGCCCGCTGCACGCGGGAGTGGTGGGAGCCGCCATCCAGTCGCGCGAGCAGATCCTGCTGGCCGATGCCCAGACCGACCCCAGATTCGACTGGCCGCACCCGCTGCCCCTCAACTCGCTGCTGGTGACCCCGGTGGTGGTCGACGACCGCTGCGTGGCAGCGCTCGAGATCTGGGACGCCCATCCCGACCGGTTCGACCGGTTCGACGCGGCGCTGATGCAGCATGTCTCCGATCATCTGGCCGCGGCCTGGCGCAGCATCAACCTTCGCAACGAGTCGGAGCGGCGGGCGCAGCGGCTGGAGCTGACGCTGGAGGTGACCCGCGGCGTGGCCGCCGCCACCAGCCCCGAGGGCGCGTTGGCCGCGGTGGTCGCCGCGCTGGCGCGCTCGACCGCCTACGAGACGACGGCGGCGGTGCTGGCCGACCGGATCACCGGCGAGCAGATACTGGTGGCCTCGCACTACCCGGACGGGGAGCTGCCGGCCGGCCTGCGGCGGCCGCTGGGCGACGGCATCACCGGCTCCGCACTCGAGCAGGGCCGCCCGCTGCGGATCGACGACGTGACCGAGCGCAGCGAGTGGCGGCCCTGGGCCTGGGAGCCGAACTACCGCTCGGTGCTGCTGATGCCGGTGGTGGTGGATGGGACCTGCGTGGCCACGCTCGAACTGGGTGATCATCGCCCCAACCGCTTCAGCGACCAGGACATGGTGCTGATGGCGACCGCGGCCGAGCAGGTGGCGGCCTCGCTGCGGCGCATCGGCCTCGGGCGGGAGTCGTCACGCCGTGCCGACCGGCTGGCGCTGGCGGCCGAGCTGGCGCGCGGAATCGCCGAGGCGGCAACGGTGGAGCAGGCGCTCGATCTGGCCGCCCGCACCGTGTTCGAGCGCGTCAACTACACCTCGACGGTGGCGACGTTGGCGCTGCACGAGGCAGGAGAGCAGCTGTTCGTCTCGGACTACAACGCGGACGGGTCAAGCCTGGCCGGGGTGCGGCGAGGGCTGATGGAGGGTGTCATCGGCGACGTGATCCTGCACGGCGAGCCGGTGCTGCTGGCGCGGGCCAGCGAGCACCCCGGCTACTCGTGGCCCAACGACGAGGTGTGGGAGTCGATGGTGGCGGTGCCGGTGATGGACGGCGGCCGCTGCCGGGCGGTGATGTCCGTGCACGAGTACGAGCCCGACAGCCTGGACGGCGACGACCTTCGCCTGTTGATGGCAGTGGCCGGGCAGGTGGCGGCATCGCTGCGCGGCGTCGAGCTGCGGCACCAGTCGGAGCGGCGCGCCCGGCGCCTGGCGCTGACAGCCGAGATCGCGAAGCGCACCGCCTCGGCGGCATCGGAGGACGAGGCCCTGCGGGCGGCCGCGACCGCCCTGTTCGAGGCCATCGAATACGGTGCGGTGTCGGTCTACCGCTGTCACCACCAGGCCGGCGAGGCGGTGCTGATGGTCAACCTCGAACGCGCCGGATCGGACTCGCCCGAGATGCGCTG
Source organism: Candidatus Dormiibacter sp. (assembly GCA_025450495.1). The sequence goes on from JANWHI010000162.1 coordinate 5,935, forward strand.
GCCGATCGGCCACGGCATCACCGGCCGCACGATTCGCACCGGCCAGGTGGTGCGCCTGGGCCGGGCCACCGACGATCCCGACTACGGCTGGGAGGGAGAGGGGGATTATCCATCGCTGGTGCAGGCACCGGTGATGGTGGACGGACGCTGCGAGGCGGTGCTGGAGCTGGCCGAGGATGTCCCCGACCGCTACACGCAGGACGACGAGGTGCTGATGCGCACCGCCGCGGAGCAGGTGGCGGCGGCCATGCGCGGCGCGCGGCTGCGTTCGGAGGCACAGGCTAACGTGCGCCGGCTGGAGCTGACCCTGGCCGCGGCCCGTGCGGTGGCCGCGGCGGACAGCCAGGACGCCGTGCTGGAGACGTTCGTGCGGACAGTGCGCGAGGGCGCCGGGTACGCCACCGTTGAGGCCAGCATCGCGTTGCCGGCCACAGGCGAGCAGCTGGTGGTCGCCTCGGTCATGCCGGACGGACAGTCGAGTGCGGGCCTCCGCCGCGAGCTGGCCCAGGGGACGACCGGCCTGGCCTTCACGGAGCGCCGGCAGGTGTACGCACGCGACGCCGCCGACGGCTCGATCCCCGGCCTGCTGCAGCCGGATACCTGGCGCTCACGGCTGGCGACGCCGGTGCTGATCAACGACGAGGTGGTGGCTGTGCTGAGCGTGGCCGAGAGGGCGCCGAACAGCTACACGGCCGCCGACGAGCTGTTCATGCAGACGGTGGCAGAGCAGGTGGCCGCCGCCCTGCTGGGAGCGCAGCTGCGCGACGAGTCGGCGAAGCGCGCCAGCCGCCTGGAGGTGACGGTGGCGGTGGCCGAGGCGGTGGCCGGAGCGACGGGGGTCGAGCCCACGCTGCGGGCGGCCGCCAACACGATCTCGCGGCTGATCGCCTGCGGCGCCGTGACCGCGTACGTGGCCGAGCCCGAGACCGGCGAGCAGGTGGCGCTGGTCGATGTCGACCTGCACGACGGGAGCATCGAGGGCATGCGGAAACCGCTCTACGCCCACACCACGGGCCAGGTGTTCGCGGAGGGCCGCCAGGTGCGGATCGACCACATCTCTGAGGACCCGGGCTTCCTGCCCTGGGTGCCCACCGACCGCAAGTACGCCTCCGTGCTGATCACGCCCGTCACCATCGACGGCCAGACGTCGGCCCTGATCGCGCTCTACGACCTCTCCCCCGGCCGCTTCGACCAGCAGGACTCGCTGCTGATGCAGGCGGTGGCCGAGCAGATCGCGGCGGCGCTGCGCGGCGCGCAGATGCAGTCGGAGCTGCGTCAGCGCGCCGACCGGCTGGGGCTGCTCGAGCAGCGGCACCGTGCCCTGCTGGAGCGGCTGGTGCTGGCGCAGGAGGAGGAACGCTCGCGGGTGGCGGCCGACCTGCACGACGACACCGTGCAGGTGCTGTCGGCGTGCGTGATCGCGCTCGACCGCGTGCGGCGGGCGATCGAGCAGGGCGACGTCAGCCGTGCCGCAACCGTGCTTGATGAGGTCGCCGAGCTGATGGCGGGCGCCGTCGACCGCACCCGGCGCATGACCTTCGAGCTGCGGCCGGCGGTGCTGTGGCAGAACGGCCTGGAGGCGGCGCTGCGGCAGCTGCTTTCGACCGTGCAGTCGGAGTCGGAGATGCAGGTCAGCTTCGAAGCGCTGGGGGTGGTAGAACGGCTGGACGAGACGCTGGAGACGATCGCGTTTCGGTCGATCGCAGAGCTCACCACGAACGCCCGCAACCACTCGCGGGCGACGCGGCTCTCGATCACGCTGGCGACCGAGGGCGGGCTGCTGCACGCGGTGGTCAGCGACGACGGCCGCGGGTTCGACCTCGAGCAGGCGCTGTCGCGGGCACGGGTCACCAACCACCTGGGGCTGGAGGCGATGATGGAGCGGATCGACGCGGCGGGCGGCTCGATCACCATCGAGACCGGCGCCGGCCGTGGCACCACCGCCAGGCTGAGCCTGCCGGTGCGCCCGGCTGCTTAATCGGGCGTCGTCGTCAACCGAGCTGGGCGTCCAGGTTGACGGCCGCGGAGATCAACGCCAGGTGGGTAAACGCCTGCGGGAAGTTGCCGAGCGCCTCGCCGGAGGGGCCGATCTCCTCGGAGTAGAGGCCAAGGTGGTTGGCGTAGGTCAGCATCTTCTCGAAGGCCAGGCGGGCCTCGTCCATGTGCCCCGCCCGGGCCATCGCCTCGACGTACCAGAACGTGCAGATCGAGAACGTGCCCTCCTCGCCGTCGAGCCCGTCCGGTGAGGCCTCGATGTTGTAGCGGTAGACGAGGCTGTCGGAGACCAGCTCCTCGCTGATCGCGTCCAGCGTCGAGAGCCAGCGCGGATCGCGGGGCGCGATGAACTTGGTCAGCGGCATCAGCAGCACCGAGGCGTCGAGCACGTCGGTGTCGTAGTGCTGGACGAAGGCGTTGCGCTGCGGATGCCAGCCCCGGTCCATGATCTGCTGCGTGATCGCGTCGCGCTGGTCGCGCCAGCGGTTGAGGTCGGCGGGCAGGCCGCGCTGCCGGGCCATGCGGATGCCGCGCTCGATCGCGACCCAGCACATCATCCGCGAGTAGGTGAAGTTCTGGCGGCCGCCGCGCACCTCCCAGATGCCCTCGTCGGGCCGATCCCAGTTGTCGCAGATCCACTCCACGATCTCGACCAGCGCCGACCAGTCGTCGTACGAGATGGGCTGGCCGTACTTGTTATAGAGGTAGACGGAGTCGATCAGCTCGCCGTAGGTGTCGAGCTGCAGCTGGGTGGCGGCGCCGTTTCCGACCCGCACGGGGCTGGAGCCGCGGTAGCCCTCGAGGTGGTCGAGCACCAACTCC
>JANWHI010000163.1 GCA_025450495.1 Candidatus Dormiibacter sp.
CCGGTGACCATAGCGACGGGGTCACACCTGTTCCCATCCCGAACACAGTAGTTAAGCCCGTCCGCGCCGATGGTACTGCCCTGGCAACGGGGCGGGAGAGTAGGTCATTGCCGGGTATCTCTTTTTTTGTTGCCCTAACGGTGCGCCTATCGCCGGCGCCAGGTGGCCAGCAGGGGCGCCAGGGTCAGCGCCCCGATGGAGCCGGCGAGAGCGTCGGGGTAGACGGAGAAGAGCGGCGCGATGTAGACGGCTCCCCCGGCCACGACCACGGTGCGCCAGAGTCGCGCCAGCGCCCAACGTCGCCGCCAGAGGCCGAGCAGCACGCCGCCAACCAGCACGCCAGCGATCACCGACCACGGCTTCTGTGGTTGAAGTTGGGCGGCGATCACCAGCGCGCCGAAGACGCCGTAGCGCCACATCAGACCCCAGACGACGTTGGGCAGCCAGGGACGTCGCCTCGCCGGCCGCAAAAGGGGCATCGGACGGCGCTGCGCCAGTGCGTCGTGGCACCCCTGGCCGTACGCAAACCAGTCACGCTGGGAGCGGTCGTCGAGGACGCCTTGAGCCGCGGCCATCTAGCGGCCGAAGGTGGCGAGGTCGTCCGGGCGGCTCATGGTTTGGACCCAATGGGGTGACGGTGTTGAGGCTGCGAGCGACGCTGCGCGGTAAACGGCGGCGTGGTCTGCGAGGTTATCGGGTCCGGTCGCCGAATCGACGGCCCACAGCGCTCGCGCCCGAACTCCGGCCCTGTGGGGCAGCGCCGGCGCCAGGACAAGGGGTAATCTGCAGCCTGGCCTCAACCCGTCTTCATCAGCCGCAGCTTGGTTGGTGATCGGACATGCGAAGCAGACGCCGCCTTCTTGCCCTCGCTGCCGCGGTGGCCATCGGGGCTCTGACCCTTCCACCCCTCCGGGCTGAGGCCGGACCACCTCCGACGACCATCAACGGAACCTTCAACGATGGTGTCGGCACCGTGAATTACCTCATCGAGGTCCCCGCGTCGTGGAACCACACGCTGGTGCTCTACAGCCACGGCTATGTCACCCCGGGGCCGGTCAACCCGGCGCTGGACGTCGGTGACCCGGTCACCGGCAAGTGGCTCCTTGACCACGGATACGCACTGGCCGGATCGTCCTACAGCACCACCGGCTGGGCGATCCAGCAGGCGCTGCCTGATCAGATCCAGACCCTTGCAATCTTCAACACAAAGGTCGGGCATCCCACCCACACCATCGCCTGGGGGCACTCTCTCGGGGGGATCATCACGGCCGGGCTGATCCAGCAGTACCCGGGGACGTTCGACGCCGCGCTCCCCATGTGTGGAGTTGTCTCCGGCGGCGTGGGCACGTGGAACCAGGCTCTGGACAGTGCCTTTGCGTTCCAGCGACTGCTCGGGCAGGGGAGCGGGATCCAGCTGGTCAACATCACCAACCCCGCGGCCAACCTGGGCCTCGCTGAGGGCATCGCCGCCGCCGCGCAGGGCACAGCACAGGGCCAGGCACGGCTCGCCCTGTCGGCCGCACTCGGCGACACCCCGGGCTGGTTCACGCCGTTGAGCGCGGAGCCGGCCGCCACCGCCTACGCCGCCCAGGAGGCCAATCAGTACATGTGGGCGTCGCAGGTCGACTTCCCGTTCGCCTTTGCCCTGAGGGCCGAGCTGGAGACACGGGCCGGCGGCAACCCCTCCTGGAACACGGACGTCGACTACGAGACGCAGCTCGAGCGGTCGCCCAGCCGGGCTGAGGTGCGCGCGCTGTACAGGGCCGCGGGCCTCGACCTGAATGCCGACCTGGACGCGCTCAACGCCTCGCCGCGAATCCACAACAACGCGGCGTCGACGCGATACCTGGCGAACAACATCACCTTCAACGGCGATCTCGATATCCCAGTGCTGACCATGCACACCACCGGCGACGGGCTGGTCGTCAACCAGAACGAGCAAACCTATCGCGACGTTGTCACCGAGGCGGGCGACAGTTCGCTCCTGCGTCAGACGTACGTGCACCGCGCGGGGCACTGCGCCTTCACACCGGCGGAGACCATCACCGCATTCCAGACGTTGATCGGCCGGCTCAAGACCGGCCACTGGGACGACTCCACTGATGCCAGCCTGATGAACACCAAGGCCGCCGCCCTCGGGCCGGAGGCCAATGTCTTCGCTGTCGGGCAGACCATCGTTCCCACCTCTGCGGCGTTCCTTCACTTCCGTCCGACCGTCTTCCTCCGGCCCTTCGAGCGCGGTGACGACCAGGGCTGATCTCGGCCTCGAAGCAGCCAACCGGCGGGGGCCCGCCGTGCGCCTCCACCGCGGCCGCTCGATAGACTCCACCGGTGGCTGATTCCCACCCGGGCGTCGTGCCCATGCTGGCGTACGAGGACGGCCCGGCTGCGCTCGAGTGGCTGGCCAAAGCCTTTGGCTTTCGCGAGCGCACGCGCATGACCGACGCCAGCGGCCGGCTCACCCATGGCGAGATGGACGCCGGCGATGGCCTGATCATGCTCGCCACTCCATCGCCGCGCTACGAGGGCCCCGCACATCATCGTCAGGGGTGCGCAGCCGCGGCGGCGTGGTCGGAGGTCCCGTACATCATCGACGGCGTGCTCGTGTACGTCGCGGACGTCGCCGCTCACTCCCGGCGAGCACAGGAGGCGGGCGCGCGCCTCCTCACCCAACCACAGACAGATGAGCACGGCACCCGCTACCGCGCGGAGGACCTCGAGGGCCACCGCTGGATGTTCATCGAACGCTAGGCGTAGCGGGCGGGGTCGGGGCACCGCCTCGGATAATCGGCGGATGAGCACCGCAGGGGCGACTAAGCGCGTCTGCGTCGTCGGCGCGGGACCCAGCGGGATTGCGGCGGCCAAGGCCCTCACCGAACGTGGCCTCGACTTCGAGTGCTTCGAGCGACGCGCCTGCGTGGGCGGCCTGTGGGCGATCACCGATGGCGACGTCCAGGCGTCCTACCCGTCGCTCGAGTGCAACACCTCCAAGGGCCGTACCCAGTTCTCCGACTTCCCCATGCCCAAGGATTACCCGGCCTACCCGCACAACCGGCAGATGGCGGCCTACTTCGACGCGTACGTCGATCACTTCGGGTTCCGCGACCGCATCCGGTTCAACAGGGAGGTGCGGCGGGCAACCCGCGCTCAGGACGGGGGCTGGGACGTCGAGGTGAACCCGGGCGGGGTGGCCCACTTCGACGCGCTGGTGGTCGCCAACGGGCATCACCGCGAGCCGCGCTGGCCGGATCCTGCCTTTCCAGGTGAGTTCGATGGCCGGCAACTTCATGCCCACGACTACGCGGGGCCCGATGATTTCGAGGGTGTGTCGGTGGTGGTGCTGGGCATGGGCAACTCCGCCATGGACATCGCGGTCGAGCTCAGCGGTGTGGCGGAAGCCGTGTATCTCGCCAGCCGGCGCGGTGCCCACATCGTTCCCAAGTTCGTGATGGGCCGGCCGATCGACATGTTCAACACCGCGCTGCCGGTCCCGTGGGCGGTCAAGCGCGCCCTCTTCAACCTGATCGTGCGGGGCACCATCGGTCGCCCGCAGGACGCCGGCCTGCCCACCCCCGATCACCGTCTTGGCGAGGCGCACCCGACCGTCAGCCAGACCATCACCGCGCGCGTTCGTTCCGGCGCGGTCGTCCCCAAACCGAACATCGCTGCGTTCGCCGGCACCACGGTGCGTTTCACCGACGGTTCGTCGGTGGCGGCGGATGCCGTCATCTACTGCACTGGGTACAACGTCAGCTTTCCCTTCCTCGGCCGCGACGTCATGGATGTCGTCGACAACCGGGTGAGCCTGTTCCACCAGGTGTTCCCGCCCGACGTGCCCGGCCTCATGTTCATCGGGTTGGTGCAGCCTTTCGGGGCGCTCATGCCGGTGGCCCAGGCGCAGGCCGAGTGGGTCGCGGACCATCTCGCGGGTGGGTACACGCTGCCGTCTCGCAACGTGATGCTGGCGCAGATCGCCCGCGAGCGCGAGGCACGAGAGCGCCAATTCGTGGCGTCACCTCGACACACCATGGAGATCGACTTCTTCGCCTACCTGCGCGGGCTGCGCCGTGAGCGGCGTGGAGCGTAGCCCCCTCAGAGGCGGTTGTCGCGGTCGGTGTCGATCCTCTCGCGGTACACCGCCTCGATCCGGCTGAGCCGGTCCGTGGCTCGGTCGAGCCGTGGAGACAGCGCCGACAGAAGCGCGCCGGCGCGCACCAGCGGTGACCCGACAAGGATCCGTCGCGGCCGCCGCGCGATGGCGCGGAGGACTGCCGCGACGACCGCGTCCGGTGTCACCGTCGAGGAGTCCACGAAGCGGTTGGCGGTCAGCCGGTCACTTGCGCGCGCCCACATGCCCACCCCCGTCACCGCGGCTGGACAGATCACCGTGGCGTGGACGCCGGTGCCATCGAGCTCTTTGCTCAGCGACGTCGAGAAGGCCACGAGCCCGGCCTTGGCCGTGTTGTACACGGCGTTGAACGGCACGGGTTTGATCCCGGCCATGGACGCGATGGTGATCACGTGGCCCTCGCCCCGCCGTTGCATCGCAGGGAGCAGTGCGTGGGTCAACAGCATCGTGCCGACCAGGTTGACGTCGAGCGCGTGGCGTATCTCTGCTCGCTCGACCCGGACGAATTCGCTCGCCCTCTCCACACCAGCGTTGTTGATGAGGATGTCCGGCACGATACCGAGCCTGCCGCACAGGATGGAGATCAGCTCTCGGTCGTCGGGATCGGCGATGTCTGCCCCCAGGGTTTCCACGGCCAAACTCTCGCGGACATCGCCCAGCCCCTTCGTGTCGACATCGACCAGGAGCAACTGTGCTCCCTGCCGGTGCAGCTCTGTTGCGATGGCGACGCCGAGCCCGCCCGCTCCCCCCGTGATCACCACGGAGCGGCCGGACAGGCCCGCGATCACGCCCGCGGACTGCATCTCATCGGGCTGCATCCAGTGCTCCGAGCGTGTACATTCTCACCATGTCCCTGGAGGGTGTGCGCCTCGCCCGTGACGCGCTTGCAGACATCGAGCTGGTGGCGCAACTGCGCACCGCGTTCGCCGACGCCCAGTCGATCATGGGCCAGACGCTGGCCGAGTTCGGCCTCACCGAGCAGCGCTACCACCTCCTTCTCGTGGTAGCCGCCGGCGGCGCCGACGGCACCGTCCAGGGTGTGCTGGCGCGGGGGCTCCACTGTCCAGAGTCGCGGATCTCGCTGCTGGTCCGCGAGCTCAGCGATGCCGGCCTGGTGGACGCCGTTCGCGACGGCCCCGACAGGCGCCACGTGCGTGTCCGCACCACCTCGGCCGGTGACGGCACCCTCTCCCGCGCCATCGACGTCCAGCGCGATGCGCTGCACAGCCTCATCGCCAACCTCGAGGTCAGCGAGGTGACCCGACTCGCCGAGCTGGTGGCCCGGACCTACCTCGGCCTCGACCTCTCGGTCTCGGTGAGGACGTCCGACCAGACGCAACGGCCGATTCGCAAGCCGCGGCCTCGCCTCGCCGACCCTCTCGACGACGCTCAGACCGGTTAGCAGCCGGCGTCACGCGGCCACGTAGCCGTGGTCGTTGTACCAGCGGACGGCCCCGGCGAGCGCGTCGTCGACGTTGCTCGCCACCACACCCAGCTCGTCTTGGGCGCGGCGCGACTCGACGAACATGCGGTGCCGTGCCATGCGCACCCCCTCGATCGGCACCAGGGGCTGGGATCCGGGCAGCAGGCGACAGCGCGCCTCGTCGACATAACCGGCGAGGAGCGCAGCCGCATGCGGGAGGTGCCGGCGGGGTGCCCGCCGACCCGTCAGTGCGCCAAGTCGGGACCAGAGCTGATCGAAGCTGAGGTTCTCGCCGGCCACGAGGTAGCGGCGGCGGGTCTCGCCTCGTTCGAGTGCAGCGACGTGAGCGCGGGCCACGTCCGCGACAGCCACGACGTTGATGCCCCCCTCGACGCTGGCGAACACACGCCCGCGGAGGAAGGTCAGCAGCGCCGCCCCGGTCGGCGTCGGCTTCCAGTCGCGCGAGCCGACCGGGGCCGTCGGCAGCACGAGAACGGCGGGCACCCGCGCGGCCAGCGCAACGCGCTCGGCGACGATCTTGGAGTCGTGGTACACGGAGTCGCCGTGCGCGTCAGCATGGTCCGCCTCCGTCGCCGGATGTCCGTTTCGCGACGGACCGACCGTCGCCGAGCTCGAGGTCACCACGGCTCGCTCGACGCCGGCAAGACGTGCCGCCTCGAGCAGCCCGGCGGTGCCGACGACGTTGGTTGCGTGGATGCGGCCACGGTCCGCGGGCGAGAAGGAGTACGCGGCCGCGCAGTGCACAAGCAAGCGGCAGCCCCGCATCGGCTCGACCAGCTCGCCTGACCGGGTCACATCGCCCGCCACCTCGCGGAGGTTCGGCTGCCTGGCCAGCCGGCCCGGCCCGCGCACGAGCGCGCGCACTGAGTAGCCGCTGCGAAGCAGCTCGTCGAGCACGTGGCCGCCGTTGAATCCGGTTGCGCCGGTGAGGAAGACCTCGTCCCCGATCACCGCGCGCGCGATCCCACCAGGGTGTCGGACGCGGCTCGCAGGGTCTGCTTGAGGGATTTGGTGGTGGCGATGACCGCCGTCGGCTCATAGCCGCAATGGGCCATGCAGTTCTCGCAGCGCGGGTCACGCCCACGCCCGTACAGCGACCATTCGGTGGTGTCGAGGAGGTCCCGGTAGGTGCGCACATAGCCATCGTTCATCAGGTAGCACGGGCGCTGCCAACCAAGCACTGAGTACGAGGGGATAGCCCAGGCGGTGCATGGGAAGTCGACGATCCCTTCGAGGAAGTCAAGGTACAGCGGCGAGTGGTTGAGACGCCACTTCTTGCGGTTCCCGTCGGCGAACGCCTCGCGGAAGATGGCGCGCGTTCGTTCAACACCGAGGAAGTGCTCCTGATCGGGGGCGCGCTCGTAGGCATAGCCAGGCGAGATCTGCATGATGTCGACCTGCAGGTCGTCGTTCAGATAGTCGAGCACGTTGCGGACGGTGGTGGCATCATCCTGACCGAAGAAGGTGGTGTTGGTGCTGACCCGGAAACCGCGCTTCTTGGCCTCGCGGATTGCCGCCACCGCCTTGTCGAAGACGCCGTCGCGGCATACCGACTCGTCGTGACGCTCGCGCAACCCGTCGATGTGCACCATCCAAGAGAAGTAGGGCGAGGGCTTGAACTTGTCGAGCTTCTTCTCCATGAGCAGCGCGTTGGTGCAGAGGAAGACGAACTTCTTTCGCTGCACGAGCGCCGCGACGATCTGGTCGATCTCACGGTGGACGAGCGGCTCGCCGCCGGCGATGGAGACGACGGGGGCGCCGCATTCCTCGACGGCATCGATGCATTCCTGCACGCTCAGACGGCGCGCCAGGATGTCGTCAGGCTGCTGGATCTTGCCGCACCCTGCGCAGGCAAGGTTGCACTGGTACAGCGGCTCGAGCTCGAGCACCAACGCGTACTTCTCGCGGCGGTGCAGCTTCTGGTTCATCACGTAGGCGCCGATGCGGAGATTCTGACGGAGAGGCATGGCCATGGCTCGCTCCTAGGCGTCGGTGCTGGCGTACGGGGCCAGCGCCATCAACGGAAAGATGTGTCGATAGAGGTGGTAGTTGATGTAAAAATCGCCGGGAAAACCCGTCCCGGTGTGCTGCGGTTCCTCCCAGGAGCCGTTGACCTGGCGCTCGGCTAGAAAGCGCGCCCCGGCAGCGGCGGCGTCACCGTCGCCGGCGCCGCCGGCCTGCAGGGCCAGCATCGCCCACGCTGTCTGCGACGCGGTGCTGTCGCCGACGCCGGCAAAGGAATCGTCCTTGTACGAGTGGCAGGTCTCGCCCCAGCCGCCGTCGCGATTCTGCGCGCGCGTGGTCCAGGCGACCGCGCGGGCCACCTCTGCGTTGGCGACGCGCAGCGGTGCCAGCGCCGTGACCACGCACCAGGTGCCGTAGAGGTGGTTGACGCCCCAGCGGCCGAACCACGAGCCCGCCGCTCGCTGCGTGGCGCGCAGATAGTCGATCGCCTGCGCCAGCACCGGACCATCAGCGCGCTCGCCAAGGGCGGCGAGCATCTCGACCGCATGCGCGGTGACATCCTCGGTCGGGGGATCGAGCATGGCGCCGAAGTCGGCGAACGGCAGCTTGTAGACGATGGTGCGGACGTTGTCGCGATCGAAGGCGGCCCAGGCGCCGTTGCTCGAGCGCATCGCCAGCACCCAGCGGTGCGCGCGGTCGATGGCCGAGCGCACCGCTGGGGTCTGTTCGGTGGCGAGCAGTGCGAGCACCACGATGGTGGTGTCGTCGACGTCGGGGTAGATGTCGTTGTCGAACTCGAACGCCCAGCCACCACATTC